>JAZTXU010000082.1:0-15337 GCA_045636565.1 Acutalibacteraceae bacterium | reverse complement strand
AATGAAGTCCGCTTTAGCGGCTGTTCCCTTTGAAACCGTTTCGATGGATTTTATTTTTGCGCTACCCGAGCAGACCTATAAAGATCTAAAATCGGATATTGATATGGCCTTTTCTTTGGGAGCAAACCACATTGCCATTTACCCTTTTATTGATTTCACTTTTACAAAAAGTCCTGTTGTGGCAATGCCTAAAAAAGAAAAGCGCCAGTTGCTTGATGCAATTATGCAATACTGCTTGAGTAAAGGCTATCTACGAGATTCAATCTGGACTTTTTCAAGCAAACCGAATGCAAAATACTCATCAATGACTAGAGATAATTTTCTTGGGTTTGGTTGCTCTGCCACCAGTCTTTTTAAGGAACAATTCAAAATTAATACGTTCAATGTTGAATCATATTGTGATAGAATCGCTTCGAACAACCTTGCTACATCTTTGACGATTCGTTTTACAAAACGGCAAAGAATGATTTATTGGTTGTTTTGGACGGCGTACAGTACAAAAGTAAATATTAAAGATTTTGAAAAATTCTTTGGTGTTCCTCTCAAAAAAATGTACGGTTTTGAATTATGGCTATCAAAAAGATTGGGATTTGTCAAGGAATATGACGGTATTTATGAAATGACCTTAAAAGGTGCCTTTTATTACCACCATTATGAAAACTTTTATACGCTGTCATATATCGATAAAATGTGGGGAATTATGCGCAAGGAATCGTTCCCTAAAGAAATTAAATTTTAAAAGCGAGGTGAATTTCACCTCGCTTTTGCTATGTATAAAAACTACACCAAAACCCTATTTTGACACCAATGCGTTCAATGGGGCAAACCAGCGAAAACCCTAGTGTTTATGCAGGTTTGGAGCGGTTTGCCCTATTATAACGCATTCCTCTATACGGCGTACAATTCCTGTTGCTTTCATAATATATAAATCTCTCCTTATTCACATTCGTAGGGGAGGGGCTCTGTCCCCTCCCGAAATTTGAGATGAAACCTTGCGGGAGGGCACGGAGACCCTCCCCCACACAAAATTTCCATTTTTGGAAACGCGTGTGGTTCTTGTTATCTGTAATTCGCGGAGATTACACCGCAAGATTTACTTTTGAAACAAAATATGATACAATAAACAAACCAACACAAGACAAGAACCGATAGTTACGATAGACATTAATAAGATTTGGGTGGTTATTATGAAAAAGGCGTTAATAATTTGTTTGTGTCTTCTTACAGCATTGTCGATGTCTGCTTGCAGGGAAAACAATACGGAATTAAACTCAGCAATATCATCGGAATTATATCAAGATGACTCTTTAGTTGAAACCGAATCGGAGTCAAAAAAATCCACTACTCAAACCAATACTTCTTCTGGAAAGGTTAGCGACAAATCACATACAACAGGAGAATCACACATTGAAGAAGGCTCAGATATCACAAAGACACCTAACACTACAGATAGTTCAACAAAAAAGCCATCTGCTGAAGATAAAGAATATGAAGATATCGTTTGCGCTGAGATAATTAACTTCCAGCAGGTCAATTTTTCTACGCAAAGCCGAAACACCTTCGTTTTTATCAACATCCCGAAAGAATGGAAACTTATAAAGAGTGAAAATGGATACAGCATCGTAAAAAACTCGCAGACTATCGGAAGTGTTACAGCTTCGATAAAAGCGAATGTTGCGAATGAATCGGTTAACGTCTTCAATCGCGAAATCACGATTGACGGTATAAAAATCACACATAGTATTGACCGTATTAGCACCGATAACGGGCCATCATATACCAGAACATTATGTTATAATTATGATGAATACGGAAAAAGCAAAAGCATTGTTTTAACGGTTTCTTACGAAGAGGTCGATTCTTCTGCTGTTTATAAAATGATGTCAGAGGTAAAAAAACTCGCTTTCCCTCAAAAAAATATGGGTATTCTTCAAATTCAAGACAACCGAAATAAAATTTTGATTTTGGGCAACAGTTTTGTAAACACCTCAAATATAGGCGGTATATTGCAGACTATGTGCGGCTCTACGATGTTAATAGAAGCACAGTCAAGAGGATATGCGACTATTGAGACATACACACAGGATGATTATATGATGCAAAGTATTCGCTCGGGCAGGTATTCCGCTGTGTTTATGTGCGGATTATATACTGCTTCGGATTTTCATGCGTTACAAAACATCATTGATGCCTGCGAGGAATCCAATACAAAGCTTGCTGTTTTTCCGGCGCATAACGAAAGCCGTTCTCGAATTCAGAGCGCCACTGCTACGTATCCAAACACAATAATTATCGATTGGAAAGCGGAGATTGACGCTTTAATCACCAGCGGAATGGATAGGTCTTATTTTTGTATTAATGACTCACATAATCATAGCACCCCTCTTGCAGGATATGTAGGTGCACATATGATATACCGCGCTGTTTTTAATAAAATCCCTCAAAACACCGACTTTACCCAAGTTCCAAAATCGCAAATTGACCTTTTGGGCGAATATGTAACAACTGGCTCGATAAGTCTTCGAGATAAAAGCGAAACATATATCCTTGAGTAACTGTCTCTACGGCACGTTCAAATCGTGATTATTTATTTATGGTTTATAGGAATTTACTTTTTGAAATGATTGTGATATAATAAATTAAAATTTAAAGGTTTTCGTTTTTATGATATAAACGAAAAGAAAAGTGGTTATTATGAAAAACAGTTCTTGTTATTTTCAAAACACTCAATGTGAATATTTTCCTTGCCATAAGATTTCGGGCGGCGGTTTTAACTGTATGTTTTGTTATTGCCCCCTTTATGCTATGGGCGATAAGTGCGGTGGAAACTACACTTATACTGATAACGGTATAAAGGACTGTTCAAACTGCCTCATTCCCCACTCTGAAAATGGGTATGACTACATAATATCAAAGCTTGCAGATGTTGTTGAACTAGAGAAAAAGGATAGTTGACCTAAAAATTATATAAACAAAACCCTTGCGGCAGGATTTTTATCCTATCACAAGGGTTTTTATTTTTATGCATTAAGTTTATATAGGAAATATGTAACTGCTAAAAGGTCGGCACAGCCGCCTGCTGATAAATTTCGGGCGATAAACTCGCTGTCAAGCTGCTGCATTTCGGCTATGGTTGGGAAATCGGTGTTTTTAAGCAATTCTTTGGCTCTTGCTTTAGCAAAATCGGCGCCCTCTTTCCCGCCGCGTTTATAAACGGTGGTATCCTCAACGGCGCTGATTAAATGGACAAGGGTTATTGCTCCTGCATCATTTTCAGAAAAGCCGTTATTCAATGCCTTTAAAAATATGGGCAAGCCTATGCTTTTAACCGACCGAAAGCCTGAAGCCACTTCTTTGCGGATTCCGCCTATTCGGTGCTCGCAATACAGTCTTGCGCCTGCGGTGGTGGGTGCAATATTTGCAAAATCTTCTTCCACTGCCTTTTTTGTTAAATCTGAGCAAAGCGATAAAACATCTTCGATTTTCAAATCGGGCTTTTCGGGGGTCCACAGTCTTCCGACTGCGCCGCAAAGCACACCCAATGAAAAAATCGCACCCTTGTGGGTGTTTATACCGTTCGTTGCAGCAAACATAGTTTTTTCGGCTTCCGCCCCGTCTTTTCGCAAAAGCTCAAAGGTTTTTTCAGCCGATAAACAGTGTGTTTCGCTGCCAATTTCGAAGCAACGGCGAAAATAAGGTCTTAACACAAGCGCGCTCTTTTCAAAAAGTGCAATATTCATATCGGTATGACTGCCGTTGTTGTTGCGGTCAACAAGCCCTGCCTTTGGTGTGGTGTACACCTCTTTCAAAAGGCTATCATACGCCAAATCGCCAAAAAACGCTGAGTCTTTACCGAAAAAATAATCGGTAATCATCTTGTTTGTTACCGTTTGCAATTCATACACATCGTGCAGCCGTCCCGCGGCACATTCGCGACCCTTCTTTCCGCACACAATACAACCGCGCAAATTCTTGCGGTTTAGTTTTTCTCCGTCAACAGCGATCACATCCATATCAAAAAGTCTGCCGAGCGGATGGTTATCTTCTATACCGATGCAAATCTCTTTGACCTGTTTTGCGTCCTCGCAAACACAAAGCATTGCCTGACAGCCGTTTGGCGAAATTTCCGATTCACTATGCACTATGCATTCCCTAAATTGTTCTTGCAAAAGGGTTAAACCCTCATAAAAGGCGCGTTCGATAAGGGGGGTGGTTTTCACAGGGCCCGCAATATTCATCGTGAAACAAACAAGAGAGGTTTTATATGCCGAAATGAGCCGTTTTTGCAATTCGACCCTTTTTTCTCGAGCCTCGAGAATCTGTAAAAGCGTGGTCTCAGGCATTTTTTCACCTCTCTTAATGTGTTTATTTCAGTTGTATGGTAAGGTCTGACTGCTTCTTTTGCTGTTTATCGAGCGACTGCAGGTTCTTTTCTGCGTTTTTTCCCACGCAGCCTATCAGCAGATACTGATTTTTAAAGCGGTCATAGATAAAATGATGGAGCAGATGGAAATTTTCAATTTTACCCGTATGTGAAACATGAATTCTTGGTCCTGTGCAAAAATGCTGTCGCCCGTCAACCGAAATATGTGTGTTATCAACATAGGTAACAGGCAGATTTTTGGCAATCATTTCGTTGACCTTTTTTTCAACTGTAGGTATATCAAAATCAGGCTTTTTTTCGGAGAAGGTGATAACAAAGCCGTGCCTTACATCATCGTGGCCGCAACGCTCCATTTCCTCCTTTGGCATACAAAGCTCGCACAGGTCCTCGGCGGTATGCGCCATTAGACGATATTCAAGCGACTCGTAAACCTTTTCACGGATTTCCTGAGGTGCAGGACCAAAAAGTGTTGGACGCGAAATAAGTATCTGCTCGCCCACGCCTATAAGCAAATTGGCATTAAAGCCGAGCAAGGGATATACCAAATCAAAATGCTCAACAATAACACGCTTGCCGTTATGCAATGCCTCGCTTATGGCATCTGCCAAAACCGACATATTTGTAAATCCGTTCTCAAATCGGATATCCAAGTGATAGGTGTGCGGTTCGAAAAATCCACCGCCCTGGTCAAGAATAGGTAGCGGGCGAACATAAACGCCGTCATCATCATTTGTAAGCTCAAGGCCCGGAAACATTCCTCGAAGCAGCGCGCTTTTACCCGAACCTGCTTCGCCTATAATGCCTATGAGCTTATCGAAGGGCGACAGATAAAGCTGTGCCAACTGCATACCCAGCGAATACATTCTCTGATGTCCGCGCGGGGCAAAATAACTGCTTAAAATATGACAATCCTGTCTTTCTTGCATTTCAAATTCTCCTTAATCAAAAACTTTGGTTTTTAAATATTCAAATGTGGTGGAGGGAACAAGTGCCTTTACCTTATCTGTTTGCCCGCTTTCCAGCAACTCACGGACAAAACTTGCGCTGACCACAGTGCCGTTTATTTCGAGCCTTGGAATTTCAAAAACCTCTATTCCGCTATCCCTCAGCCCTGATTTTAACGCTTGGTTATACTGGTTTGTTGCCTGCGATAAGGGCTCGGTGCCGAGAAAACGGCAATTTATTGAAAACTTTGGAACAAAGTATTTTTTGAAAATTTCCACATCCAAAAGGCACTGAACCTCAGATACCTTTTCGCGCTCTTTAAGAAAATAAGTTGGGAAGGTTGCGCTTGAAACAAGATAAGGTCCGGTGGGTAATACCGTTACATTTTCGATATCGGCGGTGCCCAGCCGCACCATTTCTATGCGGTCATCTGCAGAAAAAAGGCTTTTATCCTCCGAGACCGTAAACACATACAATGTATCACACTTATTTGCGGCATTTTCAACCAAATAGCGGTGACCTAAGGTGAAAGGATTAGCGTTCATAACTATAGCGCCGACTTTACCAACAGCCCTTTGGTTGCTGATTTGCGAAAGAAAATTGCCTATTCCGTCTTTGAGGTTTTCCATCAAAAGCACTTTATCGGTTTTTGCTACGGTATAGAAAAAGAGCGATGCAAACATCTTCTCGTTTTCAGGCTTTGTGTAGACGAAAAGGTGGCTATGACCTTCCAAAAAAGCCGATTTTTTTAATTCGGAAAGCACAACCGAGGTTAAATCTTCTCCTTGGCGCTCCGGTGATATGGCAATATATTTAAGCAAATTCCCATCGCGCGAACCCGTGCCCACAAGATGCTCCCCATCCCAAAGCAGCACAGTCTCTTTAACATCTTCATCGGGGCAAAGTCCTGCGCTTTTAAGGAAATCACGCCAAATCGCTTTTTTTCTCTTATCAAATTGTCTTACCAATTCAATATACATACAGTTTCCACCAAATAATTAATCTTTGATTAGATTATAACTTATAAGGCTGTATAATGTAAAGGGGTAAAAATCAAAACTTGCTTTTCAAACTGCGGTATTATATAATAATATCAAATTGTTACTATAGCATTTTGCCGCTTTTAAAGGAGTTTTTTAATATGGAAATTCAAAAATGCGCCTTTTCGGGCACGCTCGAATCAAGTGATGCCTACATAGAAATCGAGCCGTCACAAAACGGGATTTCGATTCAACTTGAATCTATTGTGAAAAAACAGTTCGGTCCGCAAATAGAAGCCGCTGTTTTGTCTGTTTTAGATGAATTTGAGGTTAAAAATGCAAATGTGAAGGTGCTTGACCGCGGTGCGCTTGAATGTGTGATTCGCGCAAGGGTGGAAAGCGCCATTCTTCGCTCAAAGGAGGAAAACTGATGCGCCGCAGTATGTTATTTATGCCTGGCAACACCCCCAATATGCTCATAAACGCCGCATATCTGGGAGCCGATTCTTTGATTTTCGATCTGGAGGATGCTGTTTCCCCTGCCGAGAAGGATGCCGCGCGCATACTTATTCGTAACACCGTTCGCTATTTGGATTTTAAAAATCAGGAAATCATTGTCAGAATAAACTCCATTGATACTTCCTTTTGGAAGGAGGATATCGATGCGATTCTTCCTGAAAAGCCCGACCTTTTGCTTTTGCCTAAGGCCAATCGCCCCGAAGATGTGCTATTGGTTGATGAATATATGACAAGGCTTGAGAAAAAATTGAATCTTCCGATTGGCGGAATTGGTCTAATGCCGCTTATCGAAACGGCGATAGGTCTTGAAAATTCATTTTTAATAGCCTGTGCTTCAAAGCGTGTAAAGGCTATGCTTTTAGGAGCAGAGGATTTAACCGCCGACCTTCAGTGTGTTCGCACCAAGCAGGGCAGAGAAATTGAATATGCACGCGGAAGAATAGTGGTTGCAGCCCGTGCGGCGGGCATTGATGTTTATGATACCCCATTTACCGATGTGAATGACGATGAGGGAATTATAACCGATACCAAGCTCGCGAAAAGTCTTGGCTTTACGGGAAAAGCCTCCATTTCTCCGCGTCATATAGATGTTATAAACGGCGTTTTCAGCCCCACTCAGGCTGAGGTTGACTATGCCTATGAGGTTATGGACGCCATAGCAGTTGCAAAACAGCAGGGCAAGGGTGCTATTGCTTTGCGCGGAAAAATGATTGATGCACCAATAGTTGCCCGCGCCGAGCGCACAATTTCTACCGCAAAAACTTTGGGAATTTTAAGGAGCGGTGAAGATGAATAAATTAGTTAAATCTGTTCGCGAGGCGATACAGCTCGCTCAGCTTAAGGACGGTATGACCGTTTCGTTCCACCATCATTTGCGAAACGGCGACCATGTGCTTAATATGGTTTTAGAGGAAATTTCTGCTCTTGGAATCAAAAACCTCACGGTCAACGCAAGCTCGCTTTTCGATGTTCACAAGCCTATTATAAATCACATACGCAACAAAACCGTAACCCAGATTGCCACCGATTATGTTTCGGCAAATTTAGGCAGAATTTTTTCTGAGGGGATTATGGAAAACCCAATTCAGTTCCGTACCCATGGCGGCCGTCCTGCCGATATTGTGTCGGGCAAGACTCCTATTGATGTGGCGTTTATCGCGGCTCCCACCGCGGATAATATGGGCAACTGCACAGGCAAGTTCGGCAAATCTGCCTGCGGAAGCTTGGGCTATGCTTTTGCCGATGCGATGCACGCTAAAAGGGTTGTGGTTATCACCGATAACCTTGTGGAATATCCGCTAAACGATTATTCTATTTCCGAAAAATATGTTGATTATGTAGTCCAAGTAGATGCGATAGGCGACCCCAACGGCATTGTTTCGGGCACCACCCGTATAACCCGCGACCCGATAGGTCTTATTATGGCTTCTCATGCCGCAAAGGTAATCGAGGCTTCCGGACTTTTAAAAGACGGATTTTCTTTCCAGACGGGTGCCGGCGGCGCTTCCCTTGCTGCTGCAAAGTTTTTGAAGGATATTATGCTCGAAAAGCAAGTTGAGGGCAGCTTTGGTCTTGGCGGCATAACGGGATATATGGTAGATATGCTTAAAGCGGGTTGCTTTAAAGAACTGTTAGATGTTCAGTGCTTTGACCTTAACGCTGTGGAATCCATACGGCAAAATCCCGCTCACAAAGAAATCTCGGCAATAGAATATGCCTCGCCCGATAATCCGCAAGCGGCGGTAAATAAACTTGATGTCGTAATACTCGGCGCCACCGAAATTGATACCGATTTTAATGTGAACGTTCACACCGATTCAAACGGATTTATGATGGGCGGTTCGGGCGGTCACAGCGATACCGCTGCAGGTTCTAAGCTTTCTATGATTATAGCCCCGATGTTCAGGGCACGCCTTCCCATTGTTACCGACCGCGTAAACTGCATCTCTACACCGGGTAAGGATATTGATGTTTTGGTAACGCAGGGCGGCATTGCGGTTAATCCTAAAAATGAGGAACTTCGTCAAAGACTTATTGATGCAAAGCTGCCTGTTATAGATATAAAAGACCTGAAGAAAAAGGTGGAAAATATAACAGGTGTACCCAACAAGCTCCCGAGGGGAGAACGTCAGGTTGCTACCATTATAGGAAGAAACGGCGATGTTTTAGATAATATATATAACGTTATATAATTTTGGAGAAAAGCTATGCGCACTATTGATGCAATCACTATCACAAACACAGTAAAGAAACTTTGTGTTGAAGCCAACTGTTATTTAAGCGGCGACATTAAAAGCTGTATTTCACAGGCTCAAAAGTCGGAGCCTTGGCCGCAGGCAAAGGAAATTTTGGGACGCATAATTGAAAATTATCAGATAGCCGAGCAAAAAAGCCAACCTGTTTGTCAGGATACGGGTGTTGCTTGCGTGTTCCTGAAAATCGGTCAGGATGTTCATATCGCAGGCGATATCAACGATGCGGTAAATGAGGGTGTGCGTCAAGGATACGCGCAGGGATACCTCAGAAAAAGTGTTGTTGCCGATCCGCTCAACAGGGTTAACACAGGTGACAACACACCCGCAATGATATACCTTGAGTTGGTGCCCGGTGATAAAATCGAAGTCACCGTAGCGCCCAAAGGTTTTGGCAGTGAAAATATGAGCAAAATTGCTATGCTTCGTCCGTCCGACGGGCTGGAGGGAGTTAAAAATTTTGTTAAGCAGACCGTTTTAGACGCGGGCCCCAACCCTTGCCCCCCGATAGTTGTGGGAGTTGGAATAGGAGGAACCTTTGATAAAGCGGCATACCTTGCTAAAAAGGCGTTGCTTCGCCCTGTGGATATGCCGAATGAGACCGCGTTTTATGCTCAGCTTGAAAAGGAGCTTTTGGATGAAATAAACGCTTTGGGTATAGGACCTCAGGGCTTTGGCGGAAAAACCACCGCCCTTGCCGTAAATATTGAATATTTCCCAACCCATATTGCGGGGCTTCCTGTTGCAGTTAATATCAACTGCCACGTTACAAGACATAAAACCGAGGTGATATAGATGGCTATCAGAATTAACACACCCTTCACAAACGAAATGGCGCGCGGATTAAAAGCGGGGGACAGCTGTCTTATTTCCGGAGTTATTTATACCGCAAGAGATGCAGCGCACAAACGGCTTTGCGAGTTGATAGACGAAAACAAACCTCTACCGTTAGATGTAAAGGATAGCATTGTTTATTATGTTGGGCCTACCCCTGCAAAACCGAGCGAGGCTATAGGCTCGGCAGGGCCCACCACCTCTTACCGTATGGATGCCTACAGCCCTGCCTTAATTGGTTTGGGGCAAACAGGAATGATAGGAAAAGGCAAGCGTGGACTCGAGGTTATAGAAGCGATGAAAAAACACGGCGCGGTATATTTCGGTGCTATCGGCGGCTGCGGCGCATTGCTTTCTAAATGCATTAAAAAGGCTGAAGTTATCGCCTATGATGACCTTGGAGCTGAGGCCATCAGGAGACTTGAAGTGGAAGATTTCCCTGTTATCGTTGTGATTGATAGCGAGGGCAATAATCTTTATGAAAAGGGCCCTGCTGATTACTTAGAAAAAAACAGATAACTCTGCAAATGTGTCACACTCGATTGACAAACTGCTTTTTGAAAGTTGCAATATCTGCTCGAAAAACGAAAACATCTCAAGCTATATAAAAATAAAACGTTTGCTTGATAAAAAACCTTATAAAAAACCTTATAAAAAACCGCCCAAACTGTATTGGGCGGTTTTCTTTGAACAGTTGCTTTTTATTACCTTGAGAGACAAAATATGACTTGACATATGGTATTTAACCTTATATCATATAGTTATATAACAATAATAATGTTGTACTATGAGGTGTAAATTATGGGTAGCAACAACAAAAAGATATTAGTTATGGGCGTTATCGGTGCCGATGTTCACGCTGTTGGCAACAAAATTTTACAACACGCCTTTACTGAAGCCGGTTTTGAGGTTATAAACCTCGGCGTTATGGTAGCACAGGAAGAATATATCGCCGCCGCGATTGAATCGGGCGCCGATGCTATTGTGGTTTCCTCTCTCTACGGTCAGGGCGAGCTTGATTGCCGCGGAATGCGCGAAAAATGTGACGAAGCAGGTCTTAAAGGTATCCCTTTAGTAGTAGGCGGAAATATTGTTATTGGTAAACAAAAATTTGAGGATGTTGAGAAACGTTTCAAGAAAATGGGATTTGACCGTGCTTTCCCGCCCGGAACAACCCCCGAAACCACTATTGAGGCACTTCGTGAACTTTTAAATATCACCGAGGAAAATTAAATGAAAAATGTTTTGTTGATCGATTTCGGCAGTACTTATACAAAACTTACGGCTGTGGACATTGAGAAACAACTTATTCTCGGCACTGCAAGCTCATACACTACCATCGAAACCGATATAAACGATGGGCTGAACGAAGGGCTTAAAATCCTTCAAAGCAAGATTGGGAAAACTGAATTTTCTGAGTGCTATGCGTGTTCTTCCGCTGCAGGCGGCCTTAAAATGGTGACAAGCGGTCTTGTTCCTGAACTCACGGGCGAAGCTGCAAGACTTGCAAGTCTGGGCGCAGGTGCTAAAGTGGTTGGAGTTTATGCTTTTGAACTAACCGATGGTGATTTAGAGCAAATAAAAGAGCATAAACCCGATATATTTTTGCTTGTGGGAGGAACCGACGGCGGTAACACCGAATGCATTTTACACAATGCAAAAGCATTAACAAAAATAAAACCCGATTTCCCGATTATAATTGCAGGAAACCGCTCGGTCGCCGAGGAATGCCGAGAGATACTTTGTGACTTTGAGGTTTATGTTTGTCCCAATGTTATGCCAAAATTCGGCGAACTAAAGATTGAACCCACGCAAACACAAATACGTGAGATTTTCTTAAACCGAATTATACAGGCAAAAGGTCTTAGCCGCGCCACAGAATTGTTATCGGATATACTTATGCCAACCCCCGCCGCCGTTTTACAAGCGGTTGAGCTGCTCTCAAAAGGCTGTGAGGATGAGAGCGGTATCGGCGAACTGATTGCAGTGGATGTAGGAGGAGCTACAACCGATATTTATTCCATTGCCGACGGTATGCCAGAGCATATGAACACGGTATACAAAGGATTGCCCGAGCCCTACGCCAAACGCACAGTAGAGGGCGATATCGGCATGAGATACAGTATCCAAGGTGTTATAGATACCGCGGGGATAGGTGCCATTTGCGCCTTGGCGGGCATGACTGAGGATAAGGTTTTAGAAATGGTCCAAGACCTCAAGCAAAACCCCGATAAAATCCCCAAAGGTGATAACAACATAGCTTCCCTTGATTTTGCGCTTGCAAGCTGTGCTGTTGACGAAGCAGTTACACGCCATGCGGGTACAATTTCCGAATCCTATACTCTTCTCGGTAAGGTTTTAGTTCAAGAAGGCAAAAACCTTACGGGTGTTAAAAATATTGTAGTGACGGGCGGTAGCCTTATTCATTCCGAAAGGATAACCGAAATTGCCAAACACGCGCTTTATTCGGTGGAAAAGCCCTCTTCACTGCGCCCCACCAGTGCAGATGTGTGGGCTGATAAAAAGTACATATTAGCAGCAATGGGACTGCTTTCATCATATTATCCCAAAACCGCACTCAAGATAATGAAAAAGGAGCTTGAATACTATGGAGATACAAAATAAACGCATCCCCGAGGGCGAATTTATGCGCCAAAGAGAAGAGGTTCTGAATCAATGGCCAACGGGCAAAGATGTTGATTTGCAAGAAGCCGTAGAATATCACAAAGCTATGCCTGAGTGTAGAAAATTCTCTAAAAAACTCGTCGATGCAAAGTACAATAAGCGCACCCTTATTCAACCGCGCGCAGGTGTTCCCGTTGTTGAGGAACAAATAAAGTTGATGCAATATCTGGAGCAAACAGGAGAGGCAGATTTACTCCCTGCCACTATCGATAGTTACACCCGCCAGAATCGCTATGAAGAAGCAGAAAACGGTATTTCCGAATCCTTGCGACTTGAGCGTGCTATGCTCAACGGCTTCCCCGCAGTAAACCACGGCGTTCACAAATGCCGTCAGGTTATTGAGAGCGTAAATGTTCCTATGCAGGTGCGCCACGGCACACCTGATGCGCGTCTTCTTACCGAAATCACCTATGCGGGCGGTTTCACAAGTTATGAGGGCGGCGGCATCTCTTATAATTTACCCTACTGCAAGAATATACCTATGGAACGCACAATCCGCGATTGGCAATATGTTGACCGCCTGACAGGTTTGTATGAGGAAATGGGTGTTTCAATAAACCGCGAGCCCTATGGCCCGTTGACAGGCACATTGGTTCCGCCGTGTATCTCCCACGCTGCCGCAATTATCGAGGCATTACTCGCAGCAGAACAGGGTGTTAAGAACATCACCGTTGGTTACGGTCAATGCGGCAACTTAGTACAGGATATTGCCGCTATACATACATTACAAGAGCTTACCGACGAGTATCTCGAAAAGTATGGCTACACCGATGTTGAGGTTACCACTGTTTTGCATCAATGGATGGGCGGCTTCCCTGCTGATGAGGCAAAGGCTTTCGGTGTGATTTCTTCAGGAAGTCTGATAGCAGCACTTTCAAAAGCAACAAAGGTTATTGTTAAAACTCCCCACGAGGCGGTTGGTATACCTACGATGGAAGCTAATGCAGAGGGTCTGCGTTGCACCAAACAGGTTGTAAATATGTTAAGCGACCAAACCTTCCAGGATAAGCGTCTTGACGGGGAAAAAGAGATTATCAAGCTCGAAACACGCGCTATTGTTGATAAATGCTTTGAGCTCGGCGAAGGTGATATAGCAGTAGGTGTTTGCCGCGGAGTTGAGGCGGGTGTTCTTGATGTACCTTTTGCGCCCTGCCGTTTCAATGCGGGCAAAATGCTTCCTTGCCGTGATAACGACGGTGCAGTTCGTATATTGGATGTGGGTAATCTTCCCTTCTCTAAGGAGCTTAAAGATTTCCACAAATCAAAAATTGAAGAACGCGCTAATTTTGAAAAGCGCAAGGTTTCGTTCCAAATGGTTATCGATGATGTTTATTCAATCGGCAAGGGCCGTTTAGTAGGCCGTCCAAAATAAAAAGGGGATTATATTATGAAAATTATAGATGTTGTATGCTCTGCAGGTCGCACAGGCTTTTATTTTGACGACCAACGTGCAATAAAACAGGGCGCCGGCCATGACGGTGTTTTCTATGTTGGATCGCCTGTAACCGAAGGCTTCACTGCTGTTCGCCAAGCAGGCGAATCGATTTCGGTTATGTTGGTTTTGGAAGACGGTCAAGTGGCTTTCGGCGACTGCGCCGCAGTTCAGTATTCGGGTGCCGGCGGACGCGACCCTCTGTTTCTTGCAAAAGACTTTATCCCTGTTATCGATAAACACATAAAACCACAACTTGTAGGAAAAGATGCTGATAACTTCCGCGAATTATGCGCCATGATGGAGGCTATCAAAATTGATGGCAAACGCCTGCACACAGCTATCAGATATGGCTTATCTCAAGCTATACTTGATGCAGTTGCAAAGTCTACAAGCCGAATGATGTGTGAAGTTGTAGCCGATGAATATGGATGCGAGGTTTCGCAAGAGCCCATCCCGCTATTCACGCAGTCGGGCGATGACCGTTATGACAATGCCGACAAAATGATTATAAAGGGCGCTACAGTTCTCCCACACGCGCTAATAAATAATATTGATACAAAGCTTGGCAGAAAAGGCGAGAAGTTGGCTGAGTATGTTGGCTGGTTGCGCGACCGCATCTTAAACAACCGCGCAAATGCTGATTATTCCCCCGTTATGCATATAGATGTTTACGGCACAATCGGCGCTGCTTTTGGTAATAACAACTATAAAGAAATGGCGGATTATATCGAAGAACTCGGCAAAATTGCAAAGCCATTTAAGCTCAGAATAGAGGGGCCGATGGACTGCGATTGCGACCGCGAAACCCAGATAATCGCTCTGGCAGGTCTTACAAAAGAGCTTGACAGTCGCGGATGCGATGTTGAATTGGTTGCTGATGAGTGGTGCAACACTCTGGAAGATATTAAACTCTTTGTTGATAACAAAGCAGGTCATATGGTTCAAATCAAGACTCCCGACCTTGGCGGTGTAAACAACACAATTGAGGCCGTGCTATATTGCAAGGAGCACGGAATAGGTGCTTATCAAGGAGGCACCTGCAATGAAACCGACCGCAGCGCACAGGTTTGCGTTCACTGCGCTATGGCAACCAAGCCAGACCAGATGCTTGCAAAACCGGGCATGGGCGTTGATGAAGGCTTTATGATTGTTTACAACGAAATGAACCGAATTATTGCTATGCGAAAAGCAAAAAACAACTAATAATCATAACTATCGGCTAAGCCGGTAGTTTACCCTGCGGCTATAAGCCGCTGTTACTGGCGGGACTGAAAGTCCACCGAATAATCTGCCACTTGCAAGT
>JAZTXU010000081.1:0-3083 GCA_045636565.1 Acutalibacteraceae bacterium | reverse complement strand
GATGAATACGGCGAGGTTCACTACCAAAAAGCTTTTGAAATTGAACTTGTAAATTCTGTGGGAGCAGGGGATTCAATGATTGCAGGCTTTTTAGCAGGATGCGATAAAGGTTATTCCTATGCGTTGAAATTAGGTGCAGCAGCAGGCGCTGCTACTGCGGCTTCAAAGGTTTTAGCTACGAGAGAAAATATTGAAAGGTTAGGTTGTTGGCAATGAAATCAACTTATGATTTTTTTAAGGAAAAGCTTCAGGCGGTAAAACCGAGCATAAAAACAGTATTTTACATATACATATTTCAGATTTCGACAGAAAAGTACCGACCGAAAAGGACACTGAAATTCTCAAAAAATGGTCTGAGCTTTTAAATAAAATAGATTATGATAATAAAATTTCTATTGAAGTCCGCTATGAAGATTTTGAATCGGAAATAAGACTTGCTCGAAAATTGCTCAAGGCTTTTGAATAGCCGATAAATTTATAAGCCTAATTTTGATGTATCATTATCGTGAATAATTGTAATGTATTTAATTGCCATAGTTGGTATTATTAAACTGCAACAACTCTTATTAATTTTAATCGCTATAAAATCGGCTCCAACATCTAAAAGTATTCCGATTCTTGTGTCAAGTATGTTGCCGATAAGTGATTCAACCTTTAAAAGCTTGCCAATGTTTTGGCGTAAATATCCGCCCGAGAAAACAGGCGAACTTAACACACGCGGATTTGAAATAATTGGTTTTTGCAACATAGTGTTTTTTACATTTTTCTCGGGAAAATTCTTTTTTAAATAATCTTCGTACTCTTGTAAATCTTTTTCGGTTTCTATAGTAGGGGTATTAAATTCCAAAATAAACACTCCAAATAGCATATTTTAATATATTATATGTAAATTTTTTTATCAGGTGCAAAGTGGTTGTGCGCCTTAAATAAAAAAACTTTAAAGAGAGGTAGAAGTTTCGTATGTCAAGCAAAATAATTTGCGGCGAGCCTTATGATGTAACAAAAAGAATAATTTTCTCTGATTATAGTTATATCAGGTTACCTGAAATAGGTTGGTATGATAGTCAAAACAGAAACGTGACCGTTTGGGGAGATTCGGGTTTAAATGAGGCGCATTTGCGCGTAGAAAAAGGTGCATTTGGTATTAAAATCCGTTCTTTCGAGTGTGTAAAAAGCGATAGACCGCTGAGTATCGAGCCTATTTATCCATGGGAAAAGGATGGAATCTGTCCAAAAACAATTATTGAGGATAAGCAAAGCGGCGTATATAAAATGTGGGCGATTTCTAAAGCCGATGGTCAAACATATTGGTGTTATTTGCAGTCTGGTGATTTTGAGAATTGGCAGCGTCCATCGCTTGGATTGGTGGATTATAACGGAAGTTTAGAAAATAACCTGATTCTAACCGATCATCCGTTAGGCAGTATTTTCTATGACCCGAGTGACAATGAAAATCCGTGGAAATGGATTGCCGAGAGCACTATGATAAGAGAAGAATTGAATGATTATCTCAAGGCCTATGGTGATGAATGGGATCCTAAATCTGACCGTAAGGATGTTCCAACCAAAACACATGTCGGCGATTCAAATCTTATAATTTGTGTTCGCGGCGGTGTTTCCAAGGACGGATATAAGTGGGAAACCTTGAAAAATCCTTTGGTGGTTGAACATTCTGATACAATCGTAACTGCGTACTATGATCCTTATTTAAAAGAATATGTTGGTTATTTTCGTGATTGGGATACTCGCAGTTGTTCTAAAGCTTATGAAGGAAAATATAAAGGTTTGGGTTGGATGATGGGGCGCCGTTCAATTGGTCGCGCACAAAGTAAAGATTTTTCACATTTTCCTATGTCTGATATTATTATGACACCGGGTCCTGACCGTTTTTCACCTTCACAAACTTTATATACTAATGGACATACTTTTTTACCGGGTACTGATTATCAACATATTTTCTTCCCAACTGTGTGGGATCAATCCAATGATTCAACTTCGGTACATTTGGCTTCTTCGCCTGACGGTGTTTATATGCATTGGTTATCAGATAAACCAATTTTAGAAACAGGTTCTTTTGGTCGGTTTGATGGTGGATGTCTTTTTGCAACGGGAGATTTATTGGAATTGCCTTCAGGTGATTGGGTAATGCCTTATGCTGCGTATAATGTTCCCCATAAATATCCGCGTAAGGGTTGCTTTGAAAAAAGTATGGGACTTATGTGTTGGCCAAAGGGGCGTTTGGCGGCGGTATGCGCTGAGGAATACGGCGAGTTTACCACTATGGCTATTATACCAAGCGGAGATAGTCTATATATAAACGCTGATGTTTTGCGTGGTGGCAATATTAAAATTCAGGTACTCGGGTTTGATGGTAATTTTATTGAAGGGTATTCTTTCGATGATTGTGAGCCTGTTATTGGTGACTGCCATTGGGTGAATGTGAAATGGAATGGTAAAACAACACTTCCGAGCACAGAAAACGGAATAATTATGCTACAGTTCAAAATGAAGTTTGCTAATTTGTTTGGCATTGAATTTCGTTAATTTAATAAATGGTTTATTTTTATACTAAAAGGGCTATCCAAAGAGGATAGCCCTTAAAGTTTGTAATTAATTATAAATTATTTGCAGTGGCATTAAGTAGCCAATCGTTATATAAGCAGTCGGGAGAATATTCTTTATTGGGTTCTTCGTGCAATTCTTCAATTACATCGATTTTACCGTCACGAAGGTCTATTAGTCTTTCCATACAGGAATTCATTCTTCTTAAAAGTCCGCCGATTCTTATGTCCTGAACATCAAAGCCGTGAGGCTTGTTTTCAGTATACCATTGCTTGCGGAATGCATAATAAAATTCTTCAGTTTTCTTGATAGCTTTCTTATAATCTTTAATCAAAAACTCTAAAGCATCTTTTTCAGTTGAGAAATAAGCCTCACGGGTTTTTCTTGAAAGTTCGGCTTTAATTGAAAGAGCAGAGCAAAGCTTTGCAGCAGCATCGAAGAGATATTCATATTCTCCAACGCGTTTTTTAGCATTGTTAAGTCTGCGTGCAAATGAAGCATAAGCCTTGTTATCACCATCA
>JAZTXU010000080.1:0-11095 GCA_045636565.1 Acutalibacteraceae bacterium | reverse complement strand
CTGATTTTACCCGCTTTGTTTTTGATTATTAACCCCAAAGGCGGCGGTTTTTCACTAAAATGGGTGATTTTTTCATTCCTTTCAATGACCGGCTCCGGTGTCACGGCTGTGCTTCAAAAAATTCACCAAAAATCAGAGTATAAGGATGAATTTTTGAGTCTTATAAGCCTTGAATTTATTTTTGCTTTCTTAGCACTTTTTGTAATTATATTATTCACTTTTAAAAAGGCTAAAGAATCAAAACCCGTACCGAAAGAGATTGCAACCTCTGCTACAAATGGTGTTTTTATCGGAGTGCTCAATACTTTAAATTTGCGACTCGCCGGCAAGCTGCCTGCGGTTATCGTATTCCCTATTTACAACATAGGAAGTCTTGTTTTAAGCGGAATTATATTATCCGTTTTATATAAAGAAAAACTCACAAGCAAAAAGCTTTTCGGCCTGATTTTGGGAATAATCGGAATTTTATTAATCGGTATCGGTTAAATATCTTAGAGGTGAAAATTATGAATCTACCATGGAAAACTAAAGGAATAGTACTTACTGCTCCCCTTACGGATGAAATTGATGATGTAATCGAATTTATTGAAAAGTTTTTGGCACCAAACGGCTGTAATTTAATAGTTATGCAGGTAAGGTGCAGATATCAGTTTAAAAAGCATCCCGAATGCCAAGGGTATGACCCGCTAAGTTATGACGATGTTAAGAGAATTTTGGCGGTCTGCAAAAAGCATAATATCAAACTTGTTCCTAAAATGAATCTTCACGGTCACCAATCGGGACTTCATAACACTCCTACCGATGGTATTCTACACGGTCATATCAATGCTATCCCTGATTTTCGTGACGGTATTTTAAGAGCGTATCCTGAACTTGATGAGATGCCTGATGAAAAAGGAGTATTTTACAGTCGCAGCCTTTGTATGACTAATCCTTTGGTTAAATTAATTGTATTTGATTTAATAGATGAACTGCTTGATGTTTTTGAGGCAGATATGTTCCATATCGGTTGTGATGAGGTTTTCCACATTGGTATTTGCGAGGAATGCTCAAAATATGAAAAAGCCGAACTGCTTGCTAATTGGATAAACACTTTAAATGACCATTTAAAAGAGCGTAACGCTAAACTCTTAATGTGGGGCGACCGACTCTTAAACCATAAAGAAATGGTATATTATGATATCTATGAATCAGCAGATAACGACACAGATAAAGCTATTGATTTAATTTCAAAGGATGTTATTGTTTGTGATTGGCACTATTGGGTTAATGAGGATTATTTATCTGTCAGAAAGTATGCCGAAAAAGGATTAAAAATATTTGTAAGTCCATGGCGAGTAAGAGAAGCAATTGACAAATTCTTAAATTCTGCCGCTCTGCACGACGAAGGCCATATTGAAGGACTTTTAGCCACAACCTGGTGTGGTTCTGGCGAGCTTTCTCGTTGTATTTTAAAAGGTGAAAAAGGCAAATGGGAGCATACAGATGAAATCGCCGCTTCTATTCGCTATATATTTGAAAATTGATTATTCACAAAAAAACCACCGTTTTAGCGGTGGTTTTCATTTTAATCTTGTATTGTTCTGTTAATAACCATTCTTTTAAGTTCATCGGAAAGTTGATTGAAATATTCCGAATATCCGCCCACGCGAACAACGAGGTTTTTATGCAGTTCGGGGTTTTTATAAGCCTCTTCAAGCGTTTTTCTTGAAGTGCAGGTAACCTGCATTTGCATACCGCCGTTTTTCATATAGGTTAAAATTAAGGATTTTAAAATTTCATTCTTAAAATCGGGATTAATATTAAAGTTTAAAACGGCAACACCTATTAATTTTTCAATATCAAGTGCGGTAACGCTGTTAAGCAATGCAGTGGGCCCTTGCGTGTCTTTTGAGAAAATAGCACCCAAAGAATCACAAAGTGGTGAAAAAGCCTCTCTGCCATCGGGTGTGGCACCTACTCTATGACCGGCATCAACCTGAGACATAAACTGAATAGAAGCCGCAATAAAGGCATCAGCGTTATAAGGCTTGAAATCATCTAACATAGCATATATTTTAGATGATAATTTATTTGCAAATTCATTAACAGCTTCAATATCTCTGCCAAAAGAATTTTTATGTCTTCTGCAATCTTTTAAGAACTCACTATCGTTATTGCGTAACCGATTCAACATATCCGTAGCAGAAATCGATTTTTCGGCAAACACCTTGTCGCGAATAACAAGTAATGAATCTATAACATTGATAATTCCTGCAAAATTTATAATACTCCAACGATAACGGGCTCCACCATTGTTATAATCAAGTCCGTTATCGATGCAATCATCAATTAAAAGAGTTCTCATAGGAAGTGGTGTAAATTCTGACCTATCTTTTTGTGACCTATAAATCGCATCGGTAACGATTTTTACTGTATTGTAAACATTATTAATGTAACACTCATAAAATTCTTCAAAGCTTTGTGATGATTCGAGACTTTCGGCAAAGGTTTGCTCCAACACTAAAAGCAAATTAATTCCCGCATCCAAAGAGCCAACATTGGAAAAACCTGCTATCATACTCTCGGTGCAACCGCCACCACAGAATTTTTTGATATCTTCATCAGAAATATTATTAAATTTATTCTGCAACCCGTTAAGCAATACATCAGGATTATAAAAAGCAGGTTGACCATTAGAAGTTCTGATAACCTCAAAAGCCTTTTCCCACACTTTATCAGATGTATTTTCATCAACAAAGAGTTCGATCATAGGTCTGCGTTTTCCTTTTGAGGCCTCAAGACACTGAATAGTAAGTTCGTTATGGTCTTTATGAAGTGCCATTGAATATCCGTTATTTGCATTTAAATTGTCATATAAATTTCTTAAATAATCAGTAACATCTTCGCCTTTATAATAAGGCAAAAGTCCCGTATCAACACAACCTAAGTTATCGCACGAATCAAGATACATTATAAAATTCCAACCAACAATAGCTTCATAGATATTCTCAGCAGGATAAAAAGGTACTTTCTTAAGTGCTTTTATGAGTTTTTCGTTTGCATTCACGGAAATTAAATATTCAACACATCTTTCAGTATAGGAACGAATACCCTTTATTAACTCAAGTAATCCGTCACGCATATCAGCATCTTCAATTTTTTCAATACGAGGTATGTAAGATTCTAACCCCTCTTTTAAAATACGCTCATAGTTCGGCATTGAATGAGTATACATATTACCCGCTACCGTGTGTTCAACAGGAATATAATTGGGATAATACTTATAAAAATCATCTTTGATTGCCTTAGAAATATCGGGATTATTTATCATATTTTCGGTATCATTAATGTATATTCCAAAAATAGGATTCGGAGTAATAGAGCCATCATAAATCGCACTGCCTGATGGGTATAAATATTCTCCGTTATACTCAGGTAACCTGCAAGTTTTATAATATTTGCCCAGTGCTAAAGCCTTTCTGAAAAACAAACTTCGGCTAGGTTCTTTGAACATTTCAGCTGCAACATATTCATTAAGTTCCAGACATCGCTCATAAATCGACATATAAATCCCCCATTCAAGATTATTTACTAATTAAATTATACAGAATAATCACAAAATTGGTATTGCAAAAACCATACATCATATGGTAAAATCAAAACAAATACAAAGTTTAGAAAGGTATTTTAGATTATGCAATATGTAATCTCAAACGGTGACTGTGAATTACTTAATATTGATAGCATAGGTTATTCTAAAAATCCCAAAGTAACAAAATTCGGACCCGCGCAAAGAAATCAGTATATAATACACTTTGTAATTTCGGGGAAAGGTTACTTTAATGGAAAAGAAGTATGCGAAGGCGAAGGTTTTGTTAAACCTCCTCATCTGCTTGAACATTATTTTCCTGATAGCGAGAATCCTTGGGAATTTCTTTGGGTTATTTCAACAGATGATAATTTTAAAAATATTTTAAAGTTCCTGAATTTTGATGAAAAAACCGGAATCTTTAAACACAACGCTACCGAAAACTTGAAAACTGTTGTTCAAGAAATTAAGCATAAAAACAACCAGATAATAAGTTCCTTTGAAACTTTAGAAATGTTTTTACATATTATTAAATCCTTCAAAAACTCTGAAAACCAATTTGAAAAAAAATCAAACAAGAATTTATATCTTGAAGTAGCGGTAAATTACATTAAAAATAATATCGCACTATCGTTAAATGTAAATACATTGACCGATATTTTGGGGATAAGTCAAACCTATCTGCACCGAATTTTTAAAGAAACTTTTGGTATTTCCACTAAACAATACATAAATAATTACAGACTTAGCGAATCTAAAAAACTTTTGCTTGAAACAGAACTTTCGATAACGCAAGTTGCAAATTCAGTTGGTTTTTGCGATGTTTTAACCTTTTCCAAATTCTTTTCAAAAAATGTTGGGATTTCTCCCCAAAATTACCGGCAAGACAAAAAAACAAAATAGTTTTATATATTTTATATGGTTTTGTTGCTAAAAATTATAAAAAAGAAATATCACAATATATCAAATTCACAAGTTATATGTTAAAATTTTACTGAAATCTCAGGTGATGTTATATGGAAAACAAAATAATTTCTTTTGAAAACTTTAAAGCGCCCATTAGGTATTCGATAATAGATTTTTCATCTACGGCAGATAATGATTTATTTCAAAATAAATCATTATCCGATATTGAGCTTAATATTGTTATTTCGGGAAAAGGCATTCACAAGATTTCTACCGAAACAAACGAATGCCAAGTTGGCGATTTATACATAATTAGCAATGGTATTTCTCATTGTTATTATCCCTTAAATAATGAAATTTTTCCAACTGTTTTGAGAATCAGCTTTAATCCTAAAAATGTTTTAAGCGGTAAATTTGCCGATTCGACCAATAAACATTACTGTTATGGGATTTTCAGAGATAATCTTCCAATTTCGTATGCATTATTAAACTCTAAAACACTTGAAGAAATAAGAAATATTTCCACCTCGCTTGAAGCCGAGCTTAAAGGACAAAATATTGAACATACAGAAGCTGCTAAAGCTCTCCTTACCCTTTTACTTATTAATTTAGCCAGATACATAAACCTTGCTAAAACAGTTCTTCCCAACTATTCTAAAGACCACCTGTTGGTTTCCACAGCAATAAAAGAAATTACTGAAAAATTCACCAATAGCGAAATGACACTTGAATCAATCGCGAATTCGCTTTATATCAGCAAATCTCACTTAAGTCGTCTTTTTCAGAAAGTTACGGGAGAATCATTCCTAGACTATGTTCGTAAAGTTCGCATTGAAAATGCATGTTGCCTTTTACAGCAGACAGATTTAACCAATGAGGAAATTGTAAGAAAATGTGGCATAAAAGATATCCCCACCTTTTACCGTCATTTCAAATCTGTAACAGGTATGACCCCTCTGCATTACAGAAGATCTAACAATACTGAATATGTTTTTGAAATAGCGCCTGAGAGTGAAATACTAAATAATATTGCTGCTTCACTTAAAAACGGAAGATACCAGACTATTAAACAACAAATTGAAAATGCTTTGAATATGGGTATACCGGCCTATGAAATACTCGACAACGGACTATCATGTGGCATGAACACGATTGCGGATCAATTCAAAAATAACGAAATTTTTGTTCCCACAGTTTTGTCAGCTGCAAAAGCTATGAATATTGGGATTGAAACACTCCAACCCTACTTGGTTGAAGACGACAACTCCTATATCGGCACAGTATGTATAGGCACTGTTCGAGGAGATTTGCATGATATAGGTAAAAATCTTGTAAAAATTCTTATGGAAAGCAAACGTTTAAGAGTAATTGACCTTGGCGTTGATGTGGCTCCGCAAGATTTTATTGATACTGCAATAGAATACAACTGTAAAATTATTTGCTGCTCTGCCCTGCTTACCACAACAATGGGTGTTATGAAAGAAATAATAGATTTGGCAAAGGATAGCGGTATTAGAGATAATGTGAAAATTTTAATTGGCGGTGCTCCTTTAAACGAAGATTTTTGCAAGGAAATAGGCGCTGATTTTTATGCCCCCAACGCTGCCGAAGCCGCCGAAGCCGCAGTAAATTTTTGCAGGTGAAAACAGGTGAAAATATGGTAAGATATTTAAGTAATAAAAACATTCACGAATATAAAATTATAAATTCTGCCGATATTCCTTTTTCTCAAAGTGTGGTTGATGCCTGCAAAGAAAACCGTTGCGGTAAATATGGCACATGTTGGACTTGTCCACCCGGTGTCGGTGATTTTAGAATACTAGAAGAAAAAATTAAAAGTTATAACAAAGCGGTTGTTTTTACCAGGAAATTTGATCTCGAAGATAGTTTTGATTTTGAAACTATGGTTACCGGTGCAAAATCAACCGCAGAGACATTACTTAAAATTAAGGAAGAATTAGATATAGACGGCATAAATTATATAGCTTTAGGCTGTGAGGTATGTGTGCTTTGCGAGAAATGCACCTATCCCGATTCCCCTTGCAGATTCCCTGATAAAGCCACGCCTTCTATTGAAGCTTGCGGTATCAACGTGGTTGAGCTATCCCGCAATATCGGAATCAAATATAATAACGGTGCAAATACCGTAACATATTTTTGCATAATTTTATTTTGAAACGGAAGTGGATATAATTTGAAAACAAAGGTTGAAAGCATTTTAAAACAAAAATCAAAAACAATTCCAATTCTCTCGTTCCCCTCAACACAGTTATTGGGAATTACTGTAAATGAACTCATTTCTTCTTCCAATAACCAAGTTGCGGGAATGAAAGCTATTGCAGAGCGTTGCAACATTGGAGCTTCACTTAATATGATGGATTTATCGGTTGAAGCCGAATGCTTTGGTGCAAAAATCCGTTTTAGTGATGAAGAAATACCCACAGTTGAAGAGGGATGCATCTCAGATATTTTTGAGGCAGATAACATCACTGTGCCCAATTTAAACTGCGGAAGAGCCGGATTTTATATTGAAGGGGTTCGAAAATCAAAGGAACAAATAAAGGATATCCCAGTATTTTGCGGAGTAATAGGACCCTATTCACTCGCCGGCAGACTTTTTGATATGACCGAGCTTATGATGGAATGCTATGACAATCCTGATGAAGTAAAAATATTACTTGAAAAAGCAACGGCTTTTATTAAAGAGTATATTTTAGCATTTAAAAATGCGGGAGCTGACGGCGTAATTATGGCAGAGCCTGCCGCAGGTCTTTTATCCCCCGATTTGGCTGAAGAATTTTCAATGCCTTATGTTAAAGAAATTTTTGATTCAGTAAATGATGACGATTTTATAATTTGCTATCATAACTGTGGAAACGCTGTTATTAATATGACAGACTCTCTATCTTCACTGGGTGCAGATATTTACCACTTCGGCAATGCCGTTAAAATTAGAGATATAATTCCCAAATTACCTAAAGATTCCATTATAATGGGAAATATTGACCCTATACTTTTTAGAAGCGGCACCATAGAAGATATTGAATCCGAAATACAAAAATTATATGATGAGTGCTCACAATTTGAAAACTTTATGATATCTTCAGGTTGTGATATTCCCGCCGATTCCAAGTGGGAAAATATTGACGCTTATTTTAATAAAATTTCAAACATATATAAATGAGGTGTTATTATGACAGAACGCGAGAGATTTATTAAAGCATTAAAACGTGAACCGATAGTTGGCCACTGCCCCACATTTGAACTGGTTTTCTTTTTAACACTTGAAGCAATCGGAAAAATCCACGTAAGCCAGCAAACCTTTACCCAGTGGGATCAAATGAGTGCCAAGGAAAAACAGATGCATTTTGATTATATGGCAGATATGTACATTGAAACTGCAGAAAAATATAATCACAGTGCAATATTTGTACATCCTAATCCGTGGGATTTAGATAGCACCATTCGCATTTTGGAAACTATACGAGAAAAATCGGGTGATAAATATTTTATTATGATGCACGGCGATACAACACTCGAAATTCCAAATGGCGACGATATGATGGATTTCAGTCTTAGACTGTATGATGATATGGATAGTCTCAAGGATGAGCAGGAAAGACGTTTAGGCGATATGATTCGCAAACTGGAAGCAATTCAAAAACGTGGAAATTTATTGGATGGTTTAGCACTTTGCTCTGATTACTGCTTTAACGTAAATCCCTTTTATTCGCCCTCTGTGTTTGCAGAACTAATAGCTCCAAACCTAAAAAAAGCAATCGATACATATAGAGATATGGGATTATACACTATCAAGCATACAGACGGTAATGTAATGCCGATTTTAGACCAAATAGTTGAATGCAGACCTGACGCAGTACATTCTCTTGACCCACAGGGCGGTATAAGCTTAGCTGAGGTAAAACGTCTTTACGGCGACAAGGTTGCTCTTTGCGGTAATGTTAATTGCGGTCTTTTACAAACAGGTACCGACGAAGAAGTTATTGCCGATGTTCGCCGTTCACTTCGCGAAGGTATGGATGGCTGGGGTTATATTTTCTGCACATCCAATTGTGCTTACACCGGTCTTTCTCTTGAGAGATACGAACTTATGCACCGCATCTGGAAAGAAGAAGGTATATATTAATATATTCCGAAAACTATTAGCAAACAATTTGTTAATAGTTTTCTTTTTTAATTTACTTTTTAAAACAGATGTGGTAGAATATCAATATTACATAAAAAAGGATTGTTAATATGAAAAAAATTAAAGAATTATTGTTTTTCCCTCTTTGTGCAATTATACTCGTAATATTGTTAATTTCACTTTATGTTTTCACAGCCCCTGGCACATCTTTTTCTGCAAATTTCAGTTCAGTAATCAGTTTATTCAAGGATGGATTTTTCTCAACAATACTTAGTGTGTTTGAGCTGCCTTTTTTAATTTCTGCGGGCGCTGTTGTTGTGGCTACATTCACTTTAATCTTCTTAAAATCCAAAAAGAATTTCAAAATATCAAGAAAACATTTTTATTACACAAATGCGATAATTTCTACCGCTATAACCTTTATTACAATTTTCTTCAAAACCACCGCATTTGCAGAAGCGCTTGATATTAACCGTTCACAAAACACCACATTTTACACCTTGATTTTATCCGCTTTTGTTGCAGTAATTATAACATTTATTTATTGGATAATTGAACTCATTGTATTTTCAATTATCAACTCTGCAAAAAATAAATAATAGTTTACATTCTTAAAATTCATACATAAAAAGTCTTTTTGATAATATAACAGATGTTCTGATTTTGCACAAATCCAGTAAAAACATACAATAAAATTAGACCCCTATGGCAGATTTAATAAACTACCATAGGGGAATTTTTATATCAAGAGAATACCAACGCTTACATCTTATAAAAAACTGACACCACTTGAAAAGCGATGTAATTTTTTTGCTAAAAATTAAATTTTAACCACCATAAGGTCTGTTATTACAGTCTGTACAAGAAGGTGCATTCTATTTGCGAAAGCATCTGTTTTATTTTAAACCCAACGCAATATATTCATTATTCGCATAAATTGTTGAATCGAATTTAAGTCCTACCGAAGCAAGATAATTCGATATTTCGCTGCCCTTTGAAAAATGACTCATAATATACGGTATATATATATCAGAATTAACATTACCATATCTATCCTTACGGTAATTTTCAACATAAATATAAATTTCGTTACTGTCGGTCGCTATGATGTTATCGATTGCTGTTTTATAATTTAATGGCGGCTTTTTAGTGTCAGTCACATTAATAGCAAACAAATTCCGAAAAGAATTAATATCAGAATTACATTCGGGCATTTCATAATCTTCAGTGTATATTGTATGATTCTTCAAAATTTCATCAGTTGTTAAATTAAAATAACTGTAAGAAATATAGTCTTCTTCATCATCCCAAGTTAAATCGGCGTGATACCATTCCCCATCAATTTCAACAACATTCCACACATGCAGGTCGTCCTCTATTTCACCAAAAACCTGTGAAGAATTAATACCAACATTATAACACAGATATTGGAAAAGTTTGGTGTATCCCTCACAAACCGAGGTTTTTTCAATTAAAGCACCGTAAATATCATAAACATGCGTATTCAAAAGCGGACTTTCAAAATCGTTTGAATATGAGTCGTCATAAGTAACTAAATCAACAACATAATCATGCAGGATTTTTTCCTTTTGCGCGTCAGTAATGTCATCAGGTACATTTTCGATAATTTCTGTTATTGCGGTATTTACCTCGGCGATTTTTCGGTTAATTATATCTCTGTTTGCAACTGATATAATATTCATATCATCATCAAAATCATCGGTAACTTCCCCATCGGTATAAAGAATAACCATTGCGCGAACTTTTGATCCTGTGGAATTATATATCACAAAATAGTTTTTAGATATATAGAAGAACTGTGGGTAATCGATTAAAAACTTAGTGTAAACATCAATAACCGATTCCTTTTTTAAATTCAATGAAGAAATATTGACCACATTTTGCGAGTTTTTAACCGCTTGACCAATCTTTAAATATAGTTGCTTTTCGTTACCACTAAGCGTACTCAGTTGGTAATATTCATCTTCTGAAATTACCTTATGATTACCGAAAGAATGCTTAATTTCCTCAATTTTAGGAGCGTCAGGTTGTTTAATTTCAACATCGGTATTTACCTGTTCTTTTATGGTTGGTTTGGTGTCAATAGGTTTGCTTGTTGCAGGTATTTTTGAAGTTGTGCTTTCGGTCTTGGAGGGGGTAGAAACGGTAGAATCGGTCTCTTGAGTCTGTTTATTAACACTTTCGGTAGCTGTGTGTTCAACAAAGTTCTCTGTTGTTTTTATTTCTTTTGTATCAGAACTTTTACAAGCAGAACAAGAAATAACTATAAAGGCACTTAAAAATATAATTAACGCTTTTTTAAACATATACACACCACCCTTAATATTATGATTACAGTATACAATATACAGAGAAAAAAATAAAGTACAATTTATGAATTTACTTTACACTATGATTTTTTAATGCTATAATGCTCAATATGAGGTGAAATTTATGTGGAAACAAAAAAT
>JAZTXU010000079.1:0-4510 GCA_045636565.1 Acutalibacteraceae bacterium | reverse complement strand
AAACAAAAGGGAACTAATATTTGGGAGTGTTTAGCAGGCCCCGGTAAAAAGGCTAAAACCGGATATGATTTTAAGTTTTCGGATAAATTAACCGCCACTGTTATTGATGTTTTGGAAGATGGTAACCGTATTTTGGAGTTTAAGGCAGATGGTGAATTTTTCTCCGTTCTTGATGAAATAGGTCAAATGCCGTTGCCACCTTACATAAAAGAAAAACTTGAGGATAAAGAAAGATATCAAACAGTTTATTCAAAAGAATTAGGCTCTGCCGCAGCACCTACTGCAGGACTTCATTTTACAAATGAGCTTTTAGAAGAATTAAAAGATATGGGTGTTAAAATTGCTTTTGTAACCCTGCATGTGGGTCTTGGAACGTTCCGCCCTGTTAAAGTAGATGATGTAAACGAGCATAAAATGCATTCGGAATATTATGAGGTATCAGAAGAAACTGCAAGTATAATAAATGAAACCAAGCAAAACGGCGGTAGGGTAATATGTGTTGGCACCACAAGTTGTCGCACTGTTGAGAGTGTAGCACAAAAATATGGTGAGATTAAAGCCTGCTCGGGTGATACCGAAATATTTATATACCCAGGTTTTGAGTTTAAGTGTATGGATGGGCTTATCACAAATTTCCATCTTCCCGAAAGCACTCTTATTATGCTTGTTTCTGCCTTTGCAGGATTCGACAATGTGATGAACGCATATAAAACTGCAGTTGAGGAAAGATATCGTTTCTTTAGCTTTGGCGATGCGATGTTGATTTTGTGATATACAAGAAAGGAAAGTTATGTACAAACTTATAAAAGAAGAAGGAAATGCCAGAAGGGCAGAATTTGTAACTAACAGGGGAGTTGTGCAAACTCCTGCATTTATGAATGTTGCAACCTGCGGCGCAATTAAGGGAGCGGTTTCTGCAGAAGATTTAAAAACACTTGACTGTCAGGTAATGCTTTCAAATACATATCATTTGCATGTGCGCCCGGGCGATGAATTAATAAAAGACTGCGGTGGTCTTCATAAATTCACTACTTGGGATGGCCCTATTTTAACCGATAGCGGTGGATTTCAGGTGTTTTCACTTTCTTCACTTCGTAAAATTGAAGAAGAGGGTGTGACCTTTGCAAGCCATGTTGACGGTAAGCGCATTTTTATGGGACCCGAGGAAAGTATGAGAATACAGTCTAACTTAGGCTCTACCATTGCAATGGCGTTTGATGAATGTGTTGAAAATCCTGCTGAACATTCATATTCAAAGGCTTCTTGCGAGCGAACTACCCGTTGGTTAAAGCGCTGTAAGGCAGAAATGCAAAGGCTCAATTCATTGGAAACCACCATTAACCGCGAACAGATGCTATTTGGTATAAATCAGGGTTGTACTTATGCCGATTTGCGCGTTGAACATATGAAAGAAATCGCAGAACTTGACCTTGACGGTTATGCAATAGGCGGTCTTGCTGTTGGCGAGCCTACCGAGGTTATGTATGATATAATTGACCATGTAGCACCCGTTATGCCAAAGGATAAAATCAGGTATCTTATGGGTGTTGGCACTCCTGCAAATATTCTTAATGCGGTTGAGCGCGGTGTTGATCTTTTTGATTGCGTAATGCCAAGCCGTAACGCCCGTCACGGACATTTGTTTACATCAAAAGGAATTATAAATATTAACAATAAGAAGTATGACCACGATATGACACCGATTGATGAAAACTGCGATTGTCCTGTTTGTAAGCGATATAGCAAGGCATATATCCGCCATCTTTTAAAAGCAGAGGAAATGCTCTCGCAAAGACTTCTTGTTATGCATAATTTATGGTTCTATAATCACCTTATGATTGATATTAGAAACGCTTTGGATAACGGAAATTTTGCTGAATTTAAAAAAGAAAAGGAAATTATTTACTCAACACGAATTTAATATAAAATTTTTGTTAAAATCCTCAATTTTTTACTTGAAATTGGGGATTTTTTATGCTAATATGACCATAGTTGAAGAGTTTCAACTCAAAAAAACCGAAAAAGGTTGTGTGTTAAATGAAAACAGAAGTAGTAATGTGCGGTGTACCGTTTGATGACCCGAATGTGAGCGATTATCTTCGCAAAATGAAGGAAGATGGCGTTACATCTGTTCAAATTTATGTTCAGTGGAATTTGTATGAGCCGAAGCGCGGTGAGTTTGACTTTTCTTATTATGACAGACAGGTTAACCTTATCAAAGAGGCTGGTCTTAAATTCGTTCCGTTTATTATTTTCGGACCACGCTATGCCGCTCCCGATTGGTGGCTTAACGACCCCAAGCATAAAGGTCTCATTTGCCTTGAACACGGCAAGGAAAACCCAATTGATTCTATTTGGAATGAAGATTTCAAGGTTGAAATTGAGCGTGTGATGGAAGTTTTCTGTAAGCACTATCTTGATATGGATGTGCTCGAATCTGTTCAGCCCGGTATCTGCGGTGACTATGGTGAATCCTTAATGCCCGCTTTCGGTAACTGGCCGGGTGCTTACCACTCTCATAGAGGTATGTGGTGTGGAGATGAGGATGCAAAGGCATCTCTTCGCAAAGCTATGAAAGAAAAATATGGTGACATTGAGGCTTTAAATAAGTCTTGGCGCTATTTCTATAAATCTTTTGATGAAATCGAGCCTTTCTTACAGCATAAAGCACCCTCACGCACCGCTTGGTTTGATTTGGTTGAGTGGTATAGAAATTCAATGACCGATTTCGTTGAATTCTGGATGCAGGTAATGCGTAAGAATCTTCCCGATACTCCTATCTATATGTGTATCGGTGGTAGTGAATCCGCTCAGGATGCTACAATGTTCAGCGATCAGGCTAAGGTTGTGGCTAAGTATAACGGCGGTATGCGCCTTACAAATGAGCAGAACGATTTCTTCATTAACTTCTTCGATTGTAACGCATATATGCATAGCGCATGCGAGCTTTACGGAACATATCTTGGTCTTGAGCCTGCAGGTCCGTTGGATGAATCAGGTATCGGAGCTAGAATATTCGGCACTGCAGCTTACGGAAACCGCCAGATATTCTTCTATTTCTATAATATTTATCCTGATAAAAATATGAATACCAAGCGTGCTGAAATTTTCAAAAAATACTTGCCACTCATTAATGAGAAAAAGAGCAATAAGCAAACTGCAGTGCTTTGGCCTAAGTATGTTGGTATTATGGAAGGCGGCAGACCTGAGAGTATCCGCCCGTTGGCAGAGTTCTTGAGAAGAAGAACTGACTATCGTTTTGTAAATGAAAATATGATAGCAGACGGTGTGCTTGAAGGTGTAAAACTTCTTATTATTCCTTGCTCGGTTTATACTGACAGGGAGGCTATGCATAACATTTGCAAGTGGGTTGAAAACGGTGGTATTCTTCTTACAGCAGGTGAGGTTAAAGACATTGAGCTTGATGATTGCAAGGAATTTAACGAGATGTTAGGCTTTACAGATGAAACTGATTTCTGTGCAGGCTGCGCTTCTTATGAAATTCCCGAGGATATTCCTTTCAAAACCTTTGCAGCTGAAAAGAGATATACCACAAAGCACGGTTACAATAATTTAGCAGATGATGTTAAGCCTTTGGCGGTTCATCCTGAAACCACAAACGCAGGCTTTGGAATGCATTCACCCGATGTGTATTCTTCTTTCTACAGAAAGCACGGAAAGGGTATGGCTATTTCTTACTTTGCTGACCTTAGATTTGAGGGTGACAAGCCTGAAATTTTAACCTCTTTCGCATTCCCTTCATTACTTCACGATGTTGTAAGTGAATTTGCGCTTGATTTGAAGATTCAGGGTGATGAGGTTGTTCGTGGAGTGATAGGTGATAAGGTTTATGCACTTTATCCCGATGGTGAAATTAAAGAGGTTTAAATTATTTGAATTTCACCCAAAATAAAATTCAATTTATAAACTACATTCGGTCGGGGTTATGCCCCGACCGTTTTTATGCAATAAAAAAATTATCAAATTTCAAAAAAGTGTTGACAAATTGGTTTACTTGGTGTAAACTGATGGTGGACTACAAAGAGTAAACTGAAAGAGGTAGATAATATGAATGATATTAATTTTGGAACAATTGAATCAAAATTTGCGGATATTATTTGGGAAATGGAGCCCGTGGCATCTCCTGAACTTGTGAAAATTGCAGAAAGGGAGCTTAATTGGAAAAAATCCACCACATACACCGTGCTTAAAAGACTTTGTGAAAAGGGTGTTTTCAAAAACGAAAATGCGGTGGTAAGCTCAATTGTTTCAAGGGATGAATTTTATTCTTTGCAGAGTGAAAAATTTGTTGAACTTGCGTTTGATGGTTCATTGCCTGCGTTTTTAGCTGCATTTTGTGCAAGAAAGGAACTTAATTCTGAGGAATTAGCGTTTTTAAACGAGTTAATCAAAAAATACAAATAAGGGGGGCTTAAAATGGAAGCCGTATTTTTAAAACTTGTTAATATGAGCATATCTGCGGGATTAATAGTGCTTGCAATATTGCTTG
>JAZTXU010000078.1:0-4721 GCA_045636565.1 Acutalibacteraceae bacterium | reverse complement strand
GTATGAATATTGTTATTGACGGTTTAAATATTGAATACACAGAACAGGGGAGCGGTGTTCCCGTTTTACTGCTTCATGGTTGGAATTCTTCTTTTGATGTTTACAAGGGTGTTATGTCTGCCCTTTCGGATAAATGCCGTTTAGTGGCGGTTAATTTTCCCGGTTGTGCAGGTAGTGACACTATGCACGAGCCTTGGAATTTAGAGGATTATTGCGATTTTGTGCTAAAATTTATGCAATCTGTAAACCTTGAAAACCCAATAATGATAGGTCATTCCCACGGTGGCAGAACCATTCTTAAAATGGTGGCGGAGGGTATGGTTAATCCCCCACGCATTGTTTTGCTTGATTCTGCAGGACTTATTCCTAAAAAGAGTGCAAAACAAAAATTCAGAGCAAAAAGTTTTAAAACCATTAAATGGTTTTTAACCCTTCCTATTATTAAAAACCACTCGGAAAATTTGCTTAACAAGGCGAGAAATCATTACGGTTCGGCAGATTATAATGCCGCGCCCGAGGTGCTCAGGAAAACCATGGTATCGCTTGTTAATACCGACCTTCGCGATATAATTCATAAAATAGAATGTCCCACCCTTCTTATTTGGGGCGATAAGGATACAGCAACCCCTCTTAGTGATGCTAAGATAATTGAAAGCAAAATTAAAAATGCGGGACTTTGCGTTTTAGAGGGAACAGGTCACTATTCTTTCTGCGAAATGCCCTACAAAGCACATTTGATTCTCAGAGAATTTTTAATAACCCAATATGCCGATAAGGAGGGGAAAAATTGAATTTTTTAATACTTTCTTCACTTGTTTTGTGCCTTGCTTGTGGTGTTTTTAATATCACCCGCCAATTGCAGATGCTTCAACAAAACTCATATTTTCCCTCCCGTTACACAGGATGGCTTAAGGATAATATTCCTTTGTCACAGTTTTTTGCCCTTCTTGTAAGTTCGGCTTTAATTTGCTTTAAACTTGATGTTGTGCTTCTTGTATTTTGCGCGGTATCTCTGTTTTTCAGCATTTATTTTTGCAAAGCTAACCAGAAAAAATCCATTAAAAAATTGGTTGTTACAGGCAGGGTTAAAAGGCAGTTTTCGGCGGTAACTTTAATTTATTTGATTTTAATGGCGCTTTACGTTGTTTTTGAGGGCAGTTTTGCGGGCAGAATATTCGCGGCGGTTATATTGGTTTTGGGTTTTATATCACCGCTCACTACTTATATCTGCTGGTGTGTAACTGCTCCCGTTGAGAAACTTTTCGCAAAGCATTTCATAAATGATGCTAAAAAAATACTTAAAAACCACAAAAATTTAAAGGTTATTGGCGTTACGGGAAGTTACGGCAAAACCACAACAAAATTTATATTAACCCGTATTTTAAGCGAAAAATTCAATACCGTGTGTACACCGCAGAGTTTTAACACTCCAATGGGAGTTGTTCGTACGGTGAGGGAGCATTTAAAACCCCAAACCCAGATTTTCGTTTGCGAAATGGGCGCTAAAAACGTGGGCGATATTAAGGAAATTTGCGATATTGTTCACCCTGACATTGCGCTTATTACCTCGGTTGGCGCACAACACCTTGAAACCTTTAAATCGGTTGACAATGTGTTTGAAACCAAGTTCGAATTGGCAGATGCCGTGAAGCAAAAAGGCGGCGATGTCTTTGTAAATGGTGACAGTAAAGAAATTGCCTTAAGAGTTAAGGAAGGCTTTATTCTTTACGGCACCGAAAACGGATGCAACTACAAGGCAGAAAATATTTCTTACGGAAGATACGGTTCGGAGTTCGATTTAAAATTGGGTGAAGAAACCGTTCACTTAACTTCAAGGCTTTTAGGACTTCACAGTATAATAAATATTGTGGGTGCGGCAGCGCTTGCTTATTCTTTGGGAGTTTCATGTGAAGAAATCAAGTTTGCGGTGGCTTCCCTTAAACCCACGGAGCATCGTCTTGAAATGAAGAGCGGTATAAACGGCTCTGTTATGATTGATGATGCTTATAATGCAAACCCCGAAGGCTCAATCGAAGCGGTTCGCGTGTTAGGCTCTTTCCACGGTATGCAAAAGGTGGTTATCACCCCAGGTCTTATTGAACTGGGCTCTAAAGAATATGAATGCAATTTCAACTTAGGTGTTGAAACTGCAAAGATGTGTGATATAATAATCTTTGTTGGTGAGAATCGCTCAAAGCCTATGGTTGATGCGGTAAACACCACCGATTTCCCGAAATCAAAAATGTTTGTGGCAAAAAGTTTTAGGGATGCTATGGAAATTTATTCAAAATTTGCCGATAGTAATACTGTTTTGCTTATAGAAAACGATTTGCCTGATAATTATTTAAATTAACTATTTTAAGGTGATACAATGAAAACTAATGTTGCAGTTTTTTACGGTTGTCGCTCTGTTGAGCATGAAGTATCAATAATTTCCGCGGTGCAGGCAATGCGCGCTATGGACCGTGAAAAGTATGACATTACCCCTGTTTACGTTACAAAAGAGGGAGAAATGTATACGGGTGACTGTCTTTTTACCATTGAAGAATATCGCAATCTTCCCGAGTTATTCAAAAAATGTAAAAAGGTAAACTTTTTGCGTGAAGATGGCAGAGTTGTTATGAAATATCAATCCGGCGGTCTTTTCAAGAAAGAAAAAACCACCGCTATTGATGTGGCATTCCCCGTTGTTCACGGCACAAACTGTGAAGACGGAACAATTCAAGGCTTTTTTGAATATTTAAATCTTCCTTATGTTGGTTGTGATATTTTATCCTCCGCAGTTGGTATGGATAAAGCAGTATTCAAGGATGTGCTTAAAAATGCGGGTCTGCCCGTGCTTGATTGCATCTGCTTCAGAGCCCGTGAATATATGGCTGATAAATCGGGCGTTACCGAAAAAATCAAAGAAAAAATCGGTTTTCCGCTTATTATTAAGCCTGTAAACTTAGGCTCAAGCGTTGGTATTACAAAGGTAAATGCCGAAACCGAGCTTGACGAAGCTATTATGTTAGCCCTTTCGTTTGCAGATAAAATCTTGGTTGAGCACGCAGTTACCGCTATAAGAGAAATCAACTGTTCGGTGCTTGGCAACGCAGATGAATGTATCGCCAGCGTTTGCGAAGAGCCCTTTATGAATGATGAAATTTTATCTTATGAAGATAAATATATGGCGGGCTCCAAAAACGGAGGTCAAAGTAAGGGTATGGCTTCACTCGGCAGAAAAATCCCTGCTGAAATTTCCGAGGAAAAGGCAACCGAGATAAGAAAACTTGCTTGTGATATTTTTAAGGCAATAGGTGCAAACGGTGTTGTAAGAATTGACTTTATTATTGACAATGATACCGATACCGTTTACGCTAATGAAATTAACACCATCCCCGGTTCACTCGCTTTTTATCTTTGGGAAGCCACAGGCGTTCCTTACAAGGAACTTTGTGACAGACTTATTGATTTAGCCTTTAAGAGACAGAGAAGCCGTGAAAATATTTCGTATACTATTGATACAAATATTCTCTCGGGAGTTTCTTTTGGAACAAAGGGTGCTAAGGGAAGTAAAATGTAATGTCTGATTTACTTATAAAACTTTTTGTTAAAAATCATAAGGATACAAAGGATAATACCGTCCGCGCCGCTTACGGCAGTCTCGGAAGTATTATGGGTATTCTTTCCAACCTTTTACTATGTACAATAAAGATTACTGTCGGCGCGGTTGTCGGCAGTATTTCTATTGTGGCTGACGGTTTCAATAACTTATCTGATATGGGATCCTCGGTTATCACTATGATTGGCTTCAAACTTGCAAATAAGCCTGCTGACTCTGACCACCCGTTCGGTCATGGAAGATTTGAATATATAAGCGCATTTATTGTGTCTGCCCTTATTATGCTGGTGGGATTCGAACTGTTTAAAAGTTCGGCGGGTGCTATCATAAATAACGAAACCGCTCCAACATATTCAGTTGTGGCAATTATTATTCTTGCCGTTTCCATATTAGTGAAACTTTATATGTTCTTCTTTAACCGAAAAATCGGGAAAATCATAAATTCGGAGGCACTGCTTGCCACCGCACAAGATTCCCTTAACGACTGTGTCGCAACCGGTGTTATTTTGCTTTCGGTTGGCGTTTCAATGCTTGTAAATGTGCCCTTTAATCTTGACGCGGTTATGGGTATACTTGTTGCGTTGTTTATACTATATTCGGGTGTTTCTTCGGCAAAAAATACGCTAAATCAAATTCTCGGCACACCGCCCGAAAAGGAACTTATTGAGGAAATTGAAAACACGATTCTTTCGTTTGAGGGATTTGTTGGAATTCATGACCTTATAATCCACAATTACGGCCCGGGCAGACAGTTTGCATCGGTTCATGTTGAGGTACCGCAGAGCATCGATATTGTGAAATGCCACGAAAGAATCGACCTTTGCGAAAGGCTTGTCTCGGAAAAATTAAATCTTGCTTTGGTTATTCATATGGACCCTATTGATACCGATAACGAAATTATAACCAAAACCCGAGAAAAACTTGCCGATGCGATTAAAATTATTCACCCGAATCTCACCCTTCATGATTTCAGAATGACCCCAATGTGCGAAAATCAGACTAATTTGATTTTTGATGTTGTGGTACCTGCTGATTGTAAGATTTCTTATACTGAAATAGAAGAAAAAATCAAAAATCTGGCAAAACTTATCAACCCTACATTTATGTGTGTTATAAC
>JAZTXU010000077.1:0-5409 GCA_045636565.1 Acutalibacteraceae bacterium | reverse complement strand
TTCCGCGAGAGATGTTATTATTACGATGTTACCGCTAAAGACGGTATCGCAAGCCTCGGTATTTACAACAAGGATATAAACAAAGGTCTTGTGATGACTTACGATAAAACCACTCTGCCCTGCTTTACCGAATGGAAGATGATGGGCAAAACCGATTATGTTTTAGGTTTAGAGCCCGGCAACTGCAATCCCGAAGGCAGAGCGGCACTTCGCAAAGAGGGCAAGCTCAGAATCCTAAAGCCCGACGAGAATGAATCAATGTCCCTCGAATTTAAATTCATAGAAAACGAAGCAGAATTCGATAAATTAGTGTAAAATTTACAGAACTCCTGAAATAAAATTTGTTAACGCACAAAGAATTATACCAACGGCGGTTGGCAATATTACCGAAAGGGCGGTCCATTTGAGACTGCCCGTTTCTTTTTTTATTGTAAGCACCGTTGTTGAGCAAGGCCAATGAAATAATGTGAAAATTATCACATTAAGGGCGGTAACCGCAGTCCAGCCGTTTGCAACAAACAGTTCTTTCATCTGTGTTACTGATGAAAGTTCCGTTAAAGTCCCTTTCGACATATACGCCATTATAATTATGGGAATCACCGTTTCATTTGCGGGGAAACCAAGTATAAATGCAATTAAAATCACGCCGTCAAGCCCTAAAAAATGGGCAAATGGGTCTAAAAAATCGGCGCAGATCTGCAAAAGCGTCTGTCCGCCCGAAGTAATATTTGCCATAAGCCAGATAACCGCTCCCGCAGGTATCGCAACGCAGAGCGCACGCCCTAACACAAACAGAGTTCTGTCAAAAACCGAGTGCACAATTACAGAAAGTATCTGCGGTTTTCTGTAAGGCGGCATTTCAAGCGTGTAAGCCGAAGGCACTCCCTTTAAAACCGTGTTTGACAGTAGTTTTGTGGTTAAAAAGGTTATTATAACCCCCAAAAGAATCACCGCGGTTAATATTAAAGCCGAAACAACACCGCTCGCCATACCGCTTCCAACAACAAAAAACATTGAAATAACGGAAATAATTGCAGGAAATCTTCCGTTGCAGGGCACAAGACTGTTTGTAACGGCAGCCAATATCCGCTCTCGTTTTGAATCAATTATTCTGCTCCCCACAACCCCGGCCGCATTACAACCGAACCCCATACACATTGTAAGTGCCTGTTTGCCGCAACTTTTGCATTTTTTAAAGGGTTTATCAAGATTATATGCGATTCTCGGCAGATATCCCACATCTTCGAGCAATGTGAAAAGCGGAAAAAATATTGCCATTGGAGGCAGCATTACCGATACCACCCAAGATGTCACCCTCCACACACCATCAATCAGTATTCCGTAAAGCCACTGAGGTGGGTGTAATATTAAAAGCAGTTTACAGAGTAATATTTCAATTTTTGCGAATATACCCGATACCCCTTGTGAAACATAGTTTGCGCCATAAACCGTAAGCCAAAAAACAAAGCACAAAAGCAGAACCATCACAATGTATCCCCACGGTTTGCCGGTGAGAATTTTATCTGCCTTGCGGTCAAAATCGGCGTATGCTTTTTTGGTGTATTCGGTGGAGCCGGCGGCGATTTTCTGCCCCTCATTTACCACAGCAGAAGCCGTAACAGAGGTGATTTTTTGCTTGCAAATACCCTCTTTTTCAAGATATTGCTCTGCTTTTTCAAGGGCCGAAACTGTTTTTCTCTCATTCAGCGGATTTTTACCCGTTATTTTTGCAATTTCTTTGGCAACCGATAAATCCCGCTCTAATATTTTAATCGCCTCAAATCGGCTGTTTGGAATGCAAAACTCATTTTCCAAAGCATTTTCAATTGTGTTTATTGCGTTTTCTATCGGTTCAGGGTATTTTACCTTATAAACTGAATTTTGAGTATCTTCATCACAAACTTTTTCGATTGCTTTAAGCAGTCCGCCAAGGCTTTTCTTTTTTCGGGCAACAGTGCCCACAACCGCAACACCCAAAGTTTCCGATAACTTTTTAAGGTCAATTTTTATTCCCTTTTTCTCTGCCTCATCAAGCAAGTTCACGCAAACAATCACGCGGTTTGTAATCTCCATAGTTTGCAAAACTAATGTGAGACTTCTTTCAAGACAGGTGGCATCACACACAACCACAACCGCGTTCACCTTGGCAAAACATATAAAATTTCGGGCAATTTCCTCCTCGGGCGAGTGGGAAGCGAGTGAATATGTACCCGGTATATCCACAAGCATATAGTTTTTTTCGTTAAATTTACAATACCCCGTGGCGTTTGCCACCGTTTTGCCCGACCAATTTCCCGTGTGCTGATTCATACCCGTGAGGGCATTAAAAAGCGTGCTTTTACCAACATTTGGGTTGCCTGCAATAGCAATAACCGAGGTGTTTTCGTTTTTCTTTTTTATATTTTTTGAGGCATCGCCGGCATTTTTTCCTGTTGAAGATTTTGTAAGACCCATTTTATGCGCCTCCACAAGGTTCGGCCAAAACATAAGCACAGTCTTCATTTCTTATTGCAATAACCGCACCCCGTATCAGATAAGCCTTGGGATTTCCTGCGGGACTTTGCCCAACACATTCCACCCTGGTATTTTCAATAAGTCCAATATCTGTAAAACGGCGAAGAAGATTGCATCCACTAGAAACTTCTTTTACAACACAACTTTCTCCTACCTTTAAATTGTCAAGCGTTATCATCATAATCACTCCAGTTTTGTGAAAAGTCGGAATAATACCTAATAACATATTATTCCCACACGTGCCAAGTGTGATAAACCGAAAAAAAGTGTTGCAAAAGTGACGGAAAAAACATATAATGTAAGAAATACCATTTGAAAGGTTAAATTATGATTTGTAATTCTATTTTAGACGCATTGGGAAATACCCCTATTGTTAAACTTAATCGTATGGTTGATGAAGATTCTGCCGAGATACTTGTTAAATTTGAAGGTCTTAATGTGGGCGGTTCAATTAAAACCCGTACCGCACTTAATATGATTCTTGATGCCGAAAGCAAAGGTCTTATACATAAAAATACTATTATTGTTGAGCCCACAAGCGGCAATCAGGGAATCGGTCTTGCTCTCGTTGGTGCTGTGAAAGGGCTTAAGGTTAAAATAATTATGCCCGATTCTGTAAGTGAAGAACGCAGAAAGTTGGTTGAGCATTACGGTGCAGAGGTTATTTTGGTTCACGATGCAGGTAACATTGGTCTTTGCATTGAAGAATGCCTTAATTTAGCACTTAAAATGCGGGACGAAAACCCCAATGTTTTTGTTCCTCAACAGTTTGAAAATCCTGCCAACCCTGAAATTCAGCGTGTTGCCACGGGTGCTGAAATTTTAGCACAGGTGAACGGACATATTGACGGATTCTGTTCAGGCATCGGTACAGGCGGTACCATTACCGGTATTGGCGAGACCTTAAAGTCTAAAAACCCCGATATGACCATTTGGGCGGTTGAACCTGAAAATGCCGCTATTCTTTCGGGCGGCTCCATTGGTACCCATGTTCAGATGGGCATTGGTGATGGTATTATCCCCGAAATTTTAAACACCGAAATTTATGATGATGTTTGCATTATAAAGGATGAAGAGGCTTTGCAAACCGCAAAAGATTTGGCAAGCAAAGAGGGTATTATGTGCGGTATAAGCAGCGGCACAAATGTTGCGGCAGCAATCCGCCTTGCCAAGAAACTGGGCAAAGGCAAACGCGTTGTTACTGTTTTGCCTGATACTGCTGAAAGATATTTCTCAACCCCGTTGTTTGAATAAAAAACAAACCTCTCAAAACTAATTAGAATCAGGCTTGTAAATTAAAAATCGTGAAAAAAGCATTCTGTCTTGCCTTTTTCACGATTTTTTTGCTATTTTACAATAGAAGAATCGAGCCAAACGCCGAATCTTCAATATAACTTGCCGAAAGTTTCAATTTTTTATTAATTTCAATTATAACTATGCTTTTACACGAATTCAGGTCGATGAATTATTTTATTTCACTACTGAATATATTATACAAATCATCTGTTACACCATTTGCTGCTTTTATTGTTGCAATCATTAGCAAATCATGGTTGATGTTTGAAAAGTTAAAATCATATCCGTTATATTTTATAAGTTTTGAAATGAAAATTCTTTGCGTTCTGCCGTTGCCTTCTCTGAATGGATGAAGAAAGTTTGTTGTTTGGTATAAATCAACAATTTCTTCCACAAATTTTTCCTTCTTAATTCCTTTGAAATAATTTGCTTTTTCAAGGCGATAAAAACACGCTTTACACAATTTCTCAAGTTCGTTTACCGAGCAAAACAATGTTCCTTTTTTAGAAATATCAACTTTACGAAGTTCACCGGCAAAGTCATACAAATCTTCAAATAAAAAGCGATGAATACTTTTATAAAAGTCAAAATTAAAAGGTGGTTTTACTTCTTTGCATTCTAATACGGCGGCTTTTGCAAAAGTTATTTCTGCTTCAATTTCGGATAACTTTTTATCATCCTTAATATCAAATTTGTTTATAAGACAGGTTGTATTTGGATAACAACTATCACCACTGGCTTCAATACTATATCCCATTATGCAGTTACTCCCGCTTTTTGTTTGACAAAATCTAAATACTCTGCCATTGTGATTTCTTGAGATAAAAGTTTTTTGCAAAGCGATTTTGTGTGTTCGGAAACAGAAAGCCCTTCCATATTAAGAGAGGCTTCCGCGTTACTGAGTGCAATTTTAATTTCTTCTTGGCTCATAAAAAATCACTTCCTTATCTTAAATTATACCACATTTTTTATTAATTTCAATTATAACTATGCTTTTACAAGAATTCAGGTCGATGAATTGATTAATCTATAATACAAACCGCGTGGGCGGAAATGCCTTTGAGTTCGCCCGTAAAGCCTAGTTTTTCCTCGGTGGTGGCTTTAACATTAACATCGTCCGTGTCAATACCGCAATCCTCGGCAATATTTTGCACCATCTGTGAAATGTACGGTGCGAGTTTCGGTTTTTGTGCTATAACCGTGGCATCAATATTTCCGATTTTATATCCCTTTTCAGCCAACAAACCCACAACACGGCGAAGCAAAATTCGGCTGTCAATATTTTTAAAAGAATCATCATTATCGGGGAAATGTTTTCCGATATCCCCCATAGCCGCCGCACCGAGAAGGGCATCGCAAATTGCGTGGAGTAACACATCTGCATCCGAGTGACCGAGAAGTCCCAACTCATAAGGGATTTTAACTCCGCCAATAATTAAAACTCTGTTCTCTGCCAATCGGTGAACATCGTATCCGTGACCTATTCTCATAATTATTCTTGCCCTTTCAAGTAAATTTCCGCCAAGGCAATATCCTCGGGGGTGGTGATTTTAATATTTTGGTAACTGCCTTCAACAATATATGCGGTATATCCCGCCG
>JAZTXU010000076.1:0-2656 GCA_045636565.1 Acutalibacteraceae bacterium | reverse complement strand
CCACACTTATATTCAAGCTTACAAACGCTGATTTGTTTACCGAAGAATCAAAAATAACAAGCATTAATTTTATGCCGACTCATGGTGATAGGGTAGCAGCTATTGCAGGTGTTGAATGGAATGTTTCGAATATTCATTTTGAAACTGAATATGTTGGCAGCATTAAAGATGCTATGCCTAATATTACTGTTGGTTCGGATGAAACAGAAATTTATATCACATGGTCAACCTCAGCTGAGCCTAAAGGCAAGGTTAAGCTCACTGAAAATGGCAACACAACAGTAATTGATGCCTATGAATATTCTCCAAGTGCCACACAAGCAAACAAATATAATAACCGAGTTAAAATAAACGGTCTTAAGCCTAATACAGAATATACTTATAGTGTTGGAAATGATGATGAATGGTCTGATAACTTCACTTTCAAAACAAGCGATTTTGATAATAACTTTAATTTTGTTCATATCAGCGATGTTCAGTTTAGATCTGATTTACCTTCATTAATTGACAATTTCAATAAAACGCTTGATGCAATAAATACCAATTTCCCAGAAACAAACTTTATTTTAAATACAGGCGATGTGGTAGAAAACGATGATTCTGCTCTTGAATATATAAGTTATCTATCAGCCATGAGAGAATATATTACTGCGGTACTTCCCGGTAATCATGATGCTTCTGAATATAATTCATTGTTTAATGAGTATTTCACAATTCCCGAAAATAAAGAATTTTATAGTGGTATAGGCCCCAATGCTTATGATTATTGGTATGGTTACAATAACGTTTTATTTATTTCGATAAATACAAATATTTCAGATGTTGAATATCATAAGAATTTTGTTAGAAATGTTATTGAAACTGAGGGCGATAAATATGATTGGAAAATTGTGACCTCACATCATTCATTGTTTAGTGCATCTTATCACAGTCAAGAAGCTGATGTTATATCTTTAAGAGAAAATTTTGCTCCTCTTTTCAGCGAGGTTGGCATTGATGTTGTTCTTTCGGGACATGACCATTGCTATGACAGAAGTTATATTATGAAAGGCACAGAGCCTGTGGTATCTGATGCGGATTCGGTGAGAGATGCTGATGGAGTTCTTTACATTTCAGGAACAACCGCTACTGCAACTAAGTATAATGATGCGGTTAGCGGAAGTGAAAAATATTCAGCAAAAACTGTTAGTAACACTTATGGATTTATTAACTGCGAAGTAACCGAAGAATCACTTGCATTTACTTTCTATGGTTCAGAGGATATGAGTGAACTTGATAAGTTTACTTTATATAAAACTCCTGTTTCTAAGGACGATAAGGAAGATTTAGAGGATAAGGAAGAAAACGATAAGGAAAATATTCCTGAAAGCGATAATAAAGAGGAAAACGGAAATAACAACGATAATAATGCTGTTATCCCCGATACCGATAACACATTGGATTCAAATTTACCTCAAACAGGTGAAAATATTTCTTTGTTGATTTATATGTCTTTTATCTTTGTTTGCGGTTTGAGTGTAGCTTGTGTTATTTCTCTTAAAAAGAAGCAAAATTCTAAGTAATTAATAAGGCGGATATTATCTGAATCGATAATATCCGCCTAAATTTATTTAAGTAGCTCGAATGGGTTTTGGTCAAGCTCGGGAATTTTATAAAGCTTATCTGCTATTCGTTTTAGGTAGCTATCTTTAGAAACCAACTTGCCGTTTAATATATCCTCTTCGGTGATTTTAGCAAATATAACCTCTCTCGCGCAGGCATTAATTTCTTCAAGTGATTTTTTGAAACTGCCACGCTCACGGTCATAAACAATGTAAATATTACCGTTTTGGTCTTCGGTTACATCGGGGTAAGAAACCTGATCTCTTTCATCAAGCAATAGGGTGTGTGGGAAGGTTTTTCCATCATCATCTGATAGAAAAGCGGTGAGATTATTTCTTCCTGTATAATTGTGGTGGTTTATAAGTAAAATCCTGCCTGATTTAAGCCTTCCGATAAAAAATCTTGCGTTAGGTCCGCCCAACTTACTGTCAAATCCTTCGCTCCAGGTTTCTCCCTTGTCATAAGAGTAAGCTGCGCCGATTCCGTAGTTGGTGCGAACAAGCATTAAAAGAGTTCCGTTTTCGTGTTCTAATACCATGTGCTCATCAAAACTGCGGTCATTAATATCCGCAAATCCTAATTTTTGAAATGTTTTACCATAGTCGCAGGTTCTATAAACAAATGAGCCTATAACGGTGTTTTCATCACGTTTTGAGAAAAACTTTTCATCATACATTAGTCCGTTTTTCCAAACTGCAATAGGGAAGAGCCATTCGCCTGTGCTTAAAACGGTGGGTTTATTTAGCATAATTCCTTTACCAATTAAAAAATCTTCGCTCCAAACAAGCTCATCTGCATCAGGATTTTCACAAATGGAAGCCCTGACTTCTTCATCGGGGTGGGTGTTCCATATGAACCAAAGTCTGCCGAGCGGGTCAATCCAAAGGCAGGGGTCATAACAACGATTATCACCCTCTAAAAAAGCCACTGCGATAGGTTCGGAAAAATCTTTTTCGTTATCGCTTTTGGTTACAACGCAGTAATTTCCGAAATCCTCGCGCACATTGCCTGAATAAAAGGTTATAAAAATTTTGCCGCCTTTAGTTTTTTCAAT
>JAZTXU010000075.1:0-5969 GCA_045636565.1 Acutalibacteraceae bacterium | reverse complement strand
TTAAATTGGGTACGGCAACGAACAAGATTGTGTTCATCATATTTTGTTTTAAAATAAGTATCGCCCTCAAGGTAGTCGGTAAGGAAACGCATACCAACCTCTATGGTCATCATTTTGGCGCCCTCGGGGAGTAACATTATCTCACTGTCAGGCAATTCGCCGCCACAACCATCTAAAAAGCCTTTGGTGTAAATTTCGAATTTATCTAAATCAAGATTTACTTTGCTCAAGTCTTTTTCATCTTCGGAGGCGGTGTTTGCACCAAAGCGGATAGCGTCACCAAAATCGGTAACAGAAAAACCGGGCATTATAGTATCAAGGTCTATTACACACAATGCGGTTTTGGTTTCGGCATCAAGCATAACATTGTTTGATTTAGTGTCATTATGACTTACTCTCAAAGGTAGATCACCGTTTTTGTTGCTTTCAATAAGCACGCCGTAAAAATCAGCGCGGTCTTTAACGAATGCGATTTCCTCGGTTGCGGTTTTAGCTCTGTCTTTTATATCTGCTTCTAAAGCTTTGAGGAAATTATCATATCTCTTAGGTGTATTATGAAAATCAGGGATAGTTTCAAAAAGTGTATCAGCAGGGAAGTTGGATAAATACTTTTGGAATTTGCCAAATGCTACTGCACACTGATAAAATTCATCTAAGTCAGGTTGTTCAAGACAAACCGAATCAGTAACAAAATCGTATACGCGCCAGCAACGATCTTCATTATCAAGATAAAAGGAGTTACCGTTATATGTATTAACAAGAGAGAGCACCTCGCGGGGACTATCTACAATCTCACGAAGATAACCTGTCACTTTTTCAATGTTAGACATAACCTCTTCGGGTTTTTTAAAAACATTACGATTAACCGTTTGAAGAATATAATATTTTTCGCTATGATCAGGAAGTTCACAAAGCACCCTGAAAGTGTCGTTAATATGTCCGTTTCCATAAGGAATACAACCGCGGACTTTACCATCAAGCTTAAAATTTTTAAGTGCATTTAATACTTTTTCCAATTTTAAAATCCTCTTTTCATTAATATTCTTGAAAAAATGATTGCAACAATAATTCATAATATTCTATCACAAAATTTCAATAGTTTCAAGTATACATTAACAAAATGTTAAAAAATAATTATCTGCTTAACCGATATATAAAGACGGTGGTTGAAAAAATCCAACCACCTGATTTCAATAAAGGGCTATAAACGAAATATTAAATATCAATTACTTCTTTTAGTTTCTTTGCCATTTGCACATAGCCTAAAGCATTAGGGTGAATACCGTCAGGTGAGTATTCATCAAGAATAGTTTTACCGTCTGTCGAAAGAACAGAGGTGTAATCCACATAAGTTTTACCGAGACCTTTTAAAAATTCATTCATTTTTGCAGTCATATCCCACAAAATTTCGCGATCATTTGGGGGTGCTATTTTAGATGGGGTAACTGAGCAAAGAATAAGCTCTATCGAATTTTTTTCGCATTTTTCAACCATTTGTAAAATATCTTGCTTATACTCTTCTAAAACGACCTCTTTGTCTTCTCCTTTTTGGTGCCACCAAACATCTTCCTGACAACGGGAAATATTATTGATTCCAATCATAACTATGGCTTTTTTAGGTTTTAGTTGGATACAATCAGCATCGAATCTGATGGCTAAATATTTTGATGTGTCTCCGCAAATACCGCGGTTTACCAGAAATTTACCGTTATCAAAATAAGCATATAATTCCCAAAGATCTGTGATACTGTCTCCTAAAAATACAATATAAGGTCTTTTTTGGCTATAAACTATTGATTCGTTGGCAAAATCAAATGCCATACGCCTGCTATCCGCAGAAACCTGTTTGCTGAAATAACCGGGTTTTATTATATCAATGCTCATGATTTTCTCCTATCCGTAAAAATAGATTCTATTGTTTTTTACTGTTTTATATAGTTGATTATAATATTTTCTTCTTTCAAAGTCAATAAAGGGGTATAATATATTATACAATTTCTTGACTGTATGAGAAAAATGTCGTAAAATAGGATAATGTAATTATAGAATAATTTTAAGGTGATGTTTTGGCTAACGATAAAATTGTAATCCGCGGTGCTAATGAGCACAATTTAAAAAATGTTGATGTTGAAATTCCAAGGGATAAGCTTATTGTGTTTACCGGTCTTTCGGGAAGCGGTAAATCCTCCTTGGCATTTGATACCATATATGCAGAGGGTCAGCGTAGGTATGTTGAGTCTCTTTCTTCCTATGCGCGTCAATTTTTGGGTCAGATGGAGAAACCCGATGTTGATAGCATTGAGGGACTTTCTCCCGCTATTTCTATTGACCAGAAAACCACCTCTAAAAATCCGCGTTCAACTGTTGGAACAGTTACCGAAATTTATGATTATTTGCGCCTTTTGTATGCAAGAGTAGGCGTTCCTCATTGTCCTGTTTGCGGTAAAGAAATCAGTCAGCAAACTACCGACCAAATTGTTGATACCGTTATGAATCTCGAGGTTGGCAGTAAAATTCAAATTCTTTCTCCCGTAGTAAAGGGTAGAAAGGGTGAGCATACTAAAGAGCTTGAGAGTGCGCGTAAGTCGGGTTATGTAAGGGTTAGAATTGATGGTAATATTTACGATTTATCCGAAGAAATAAAACTCGAAAAGAATAAAAAGCATTGGATAGAGGTTGTAGTAGACCGTCTTGTTATAAAGGAAGATATTGTATCCCGCCTTACCGACAGTATTGAAACTGCTGTGGCGCTTTCAGGAGGACTTGTAGCGGTGGATGTTATCGGCGGAGAGGAACTGCAATTTTCTCAAAGCTATGCTTGTGAGGAACACGGAGTAAGTATTCCCGAACTCACCCCCACAATGTTTTCTTTTAACAATCCTATGGGCGCTTGTCCTGTTTGTACAGGTATTGGAATTTTTATGAAAATAGACCCTCGTCTTATTGTAAATGATGAGGAAAAATCGCTTTTAGACGGTTGCATAAAGGCATCGGGTTGGGGAGTGAACAGCTGGCTTAATCCTGATGCGAGCACTATTGCAGAAATGTATTATAAAGGTCTTGCCGAGCATTTGGGATTTGATCTAAACACTCCTTGGAAGGATTTGCCCGAAAATGCAAAGCATGCGGTATTTTACGGCACTGACGGTGAGAAAATTAAGCTTGAGCGAAATACCATTTTTGGTGGCGGTGTATATTATGCACCGTTTGAGGGTGTTATTAACAACCTTGAAAGGCGATACAAGGAAACTACCAGTGATTACGCAAGAAATGAAATTGAAAGCTATATGACTGAAAGCGCTTGCCCCGAATGTAAGGGAGCAAGGCTTAAGCCTGAATATCTTGCAGTTACCGTTGGCGGAATAAATATAAAAGAATTTTGTGATATGTCGGTTGGTCGCGAGCTTGAGTTTTTGGAAAATCTGAAGTTCAATCAGCGTGACGGTATGATTGCAAAGCCTATTTTAAAGGAAATTAAAGAAAGACTTACATTTTTGCAGAGCGTGGGTCTTGAGTATCTTGATTTGTCTCGCTCGGCGGGTACCTTGTCAGGCGGTGAGAGTCAGAGAATAAGACTTGCCACTCAAATCGGTTCATCTCTTATGGGTGTGCTTTATATTCTCGATGAGCCGAGTATAGGTCTTCATCAAAGAGATAATGAGCGCCTTATCGCAACTCTCAAAAGGCTTAGAGATTTAGGCAACACAGTAATTGTGGTTGAGCACGATGAGGATACTATTCGCGTTGCAGACCATGTTGTTGATATCGGCCCGGGAGCGGGTATACACGGTGGAAATGTGGTGTTTTCGGGCAGTGTTGAGGAACTTAAAAAATGCGAAGAATCCGTCACATCGGATTATCTTACAGGAAGACGAAAAATTTTAGTGCCTCAAAGCAGAAGAAGCGGTAATGGAAGTTTTCTCACCGTAAAGGGTGCTGCAGAGAACAATCTTAAAAATATAAATGTAAAAATTCCGCTTGGCACATTTACCTGTGTCACAGGTGTTTCGGGAAGCGGTAAATCTTCATTTGTAAATGATATTCTTTGCAAGGTTTTAGAAAATAAATTGAACAGAGCTAAAACCATTGCGGGCAAATATAAGTCAATCGAGGGTGTAGAAAATCTTGATAAGATAATCAATATCGACCAGTCTCCAATAGGCAGAACACCGCGTTCAAACCCTGCAACATATACAGGCGTGTTTACCGATATCAGAGAGCTTTTTGCAGCCACAAAGGATGCTAAAATGCATGGCTACAATGCCGGCAGATTCTCCTTTAATGTTAAGGGCGGAAGATGTGAAGCTTGTCAGGGTGACGGTATTTTAAAGATTGAAATGCACTTTTTGCCCGATATTTATGTTCCCTGTGAGGTGTGCGGCGGTAGCCGATACAACCGCGAAACCCTGAGTGTAAAGTATAAGGGCAAAAGTATTTACGATGTGCTTGAGATGACGGTTGAGGAGGGAATGTATTTCTTCGAAAGCATTCCTAAAATCTACCGAAAGCTCAAAACACTTTATGATGTGGGTCTTGGTTATGTTAAAATAGGTCAGCCTGCAACAACCCTTTCGGGCGGTGAGGCGCAGCGTGTTAAATTAGCCTCAGAGCTCTCAAAGAGAAGCACGGGTAAAACTATTTATGTTCTTGATGAGCCCACCACGGGACTTCACACCGCCGATGTTCATAAGCTTATAGAGGTGTTGGAACGCTTTGTTGAAGGTGGAAACACGGTTCTTGTTATTGAGCATAATCTTGATGTGATAAAAACTGCGGATTATATTATAGATTTGGGTCCCGAAGGCGGAGACGGTGGCGGAACAGTGGTTGTAAGCGGTACTCCCGAAAAGGTGGCAGAGTGTGAAACCTCATATACGGGTAAATTCTTAAAGCCAATTCTCGGATCAGTTTAATTTTATAGGGCAGGGGACTCCCTGCCTTAACATGTTATTTTATTCACATATTATTCACCAATAAGTTGATTTAAAGGTATAAAATATGTTATAAGGGGTGAAATAGGTTGTTCGGTTATATTAGGGCTGACAAGCCCGAGCTTAAGGTGAAAGAACTTGAAATGTATAAAGCGGTTTACTGCACGCTTTGTAAGGTTATGGGTAAACGCTACGGTAGATTTACAAGATTTACTTTGAGCTATGATTTCACCTTTTTAGCAATGCTTAATATGGCATTAAGTGAAAAGTGTTCGGGAGTTAAAAAAGGTCGGTGTGTTTTTAATCCCCTTAAAAAATGTAATTACTGCAAGGATTTTGATGCATTCTATATGCCTTCTGCTGCGGCTGTAATTATGCTTTATTACAAGATGAAGGATAATTTAAGTGATGAAAAAGGTTTTAAGAAGTTTAAATATGCTTTGGTAATGCCTTTCTTCAAATCTGCTCACAAAAAGGCGGCTCGCGATTACCCCGATATTGAAAAATATGTTTCAGAATACATTTCTGCACAAAATGAGTTAGAAGCGGAAAACTGCACCGAGCTAGACCGTGCGGCAGACCCTACCGCAAAAGCGCTTTCACAAATTTTAGCGCTTTGCAGTGAGGACGATATTCAAAAGAGAGTGTTGGAAAGGCTCGGTTATTGCATTGGCAGATATATTTATATTTTAGATGCTGCCTGTGATTTTCAAGACGATGTGAAGAAAAAATCATATAATGTTTTCAAGAAAACCGAGGATAAAACACAACTGAGCAACGAAGATAAAGAAAAAATCACTGAACAACTTTATTTTTGTGTAAATGAGGCTTGTAAAGCCTTTGAATTACTCGATTTCAAAAAATTTAAAACAATATTAGGTAACATAATTTATTTAGGTTTGGAAGATACATTTAAAAAGGAGTTACAATTATGAAAGATCCATATTCCGTATTAGGAATAAGCAAAAATGCTACAAACGATGAGGTTAAGGCAGCTTACAGAGAACTTGCCCGTAAATATCATCCTGATAATTATGC
>JAZTXU010000074.1:0-1943 GCA_045636565.1 Acutalibacteraceae bacterium | reverse complement strand
GGTCACAGCCATCTTGATACCGCTTGGTTATGGCCTGTTCGCGAAACGCTTCATAAGGCAGCGAGAACGTTTTCCAATGCTTTAAGACTTATGGAGGTTTATCCCGATTATCACTTTATTCAAAGTTCGGTAGTTTATATTGATTGGATGAAGAAATATTATCCCGATATTTACGAGGGAATAAAGAAAAGAACCGCAGAGGGCAGATGGGAACCAAATGGCGGTGCTTGGGTGGAATGTGATAACAACATTCCTTCGGGCGAATATATTATCAGGCAATTTTTATTAGGTCAGCGTTATATGAAAGAAAACTTAGGCTATATGGCAGATAGTTTCTGGCAACCTGATACTTTCGGTTATTCTGCCGCTATTCCGCAGATTTTAAAGGGATGCGGTATTGATTACTTCTTAACAACCAAATTATCTTGGAATGAGGCAAATACTTTCCCTCATGATTCATTTATCTGGCGTGGTATTGATGGCACTGAGGTGCTGACCCATTTTAATATTACCCATGCTTGGCCTGATGTTAAGGATATTAAAAATAATGCATTAAAATCCATAAAACATCCTGAAGTTTCAAATATGAAGCTTTTGTCTTACGGTTTCGGAGATGGCGGCGGCGGACCGAGTTATTCAATGCTTGAAAGTGAAAAAATCGTAAAAGATATGGCAGGAATGCCTAAGCTTGAAAGCACAACGGTTAGCAGTTTTATGAAGCGCCTTGAAAAAACTGCGAAAAATTTACCTGTATTTTCAGGTGAACTTTACCTTGAATTGCATAGAGGAACTTTAACTCAAATGCATGAAATCAAGCGCAGTAACCGTGAGTTAGAAAAGGCAATTCACAATTTTGAGCTTTTATCGGTTATGTTGGATTCTTATGATGAAGAACTTCGTAATAATTCTTTAAAAACATTGCTCACAAATCAGTTCCATGATATTTTGCCCGGAACTTGTATTGCTGATGCTCACGATGTTGCAATTTATGAGAATAAAAAGGCGATTTCTGAACTTGCAAGCAGCATGAACGGTTTGTTTAAAAAGGAAGATTCAGTAAAGAGTATATTTAACACCCTTGCTTTTGATAGAAAAGATCAGTTGATACTCAAAAATACAGAGTTTATACCAGATAACTGCATAGTTCAAAAGTATACTGATATTTACGGTGATAATTGCACTGCGGTTTCAGGCTTCAATTTGCCTGCATTTTCAGTTACTGAAATTAAAGCAGGTACCGCCAAGGATGCACCGTGTCCGTTTAAGGTAGAAGGCAATTTAATCAGCACACCTTTTGCTGATATTGTTATGGAAAACGGAAGTTTTACTTCATATAAAACAAAGCGCGGTTCAGAGGTTGTTTCTAATACAGATATTCCGCTTAATACCTTCTACTTTGGAGAAGACATTCCTACAATTTGGGATAATTGGGATATAGATTATGATCAATCGAAAAAGATGCAACCTTCACTCAAATGCGTTTCAAGCGAGGTAGTATCTATTGGTGCGTTACAACTTCGTATTCGCGTTAAATATGAGTTTGAGGATTCCGCACTTTCACAAGATATTGTTTTCTATTCTGATAATCCGCGAATCGATTTTGAATCTGTCGTTGATTGGAATAGTCCACATTCATTGTTAAAGGTTGGATTTAAGGTGAATGTTTTATCAAACGAGGCAAGATTTGAAACTCAGTTTGGTAATATAAAAAGACCAACCCACGAAAATTACGGTACCGATAAAACTCAATTTGAAGTATGTAACCACAAGTGGACCGATTTGTCAGATACAAGATTCGGTGTGGCTATTCTTAACGATTGTAAGTACGGCATTTCAGTAAATGGAAATGATATGAGACTTACCTTGCATAAGGGTGGATGCCGACCAGACCCGAGAGGGGATAAGGGAATTCATAAATTTACTTATTCCTTGCTTGTTCACGA
>JAZTXU010000073.1:0-2918 GCA_045636565.1 Acutalibacteraceae bacterium | reverse complement strand
CTGTTAGATGTGAGAGATAAAAGAGTTTTGCCGCGGGAAACAATTCTGTCAAACACGGCGGGGCGGATATCAATGCCTCTGTTTGGCTCAATAAGGAAGTCAAATGTACCGTCTTCCTTTCTGCCGAGAGAAGTAACCGATTTAACGCCTCTTACAGATTTTAATGCTTCAAGCATGTCCTTCTCACTGCAAACGATTCTTGCAATAAGGCTACTGTCACTCGAAAGCTTCGCAGAAAGATTTTTTGCGGTGTCATCGGCAACAATTTCACCGCGATTAATTATAATAACACGCTCGCAAACCGCCTGAATTTCAGAAAGAATGTGAGAAGAAAGTATAATGGTGTGGTTTTTGCCAAGGCGTGAAATAAGATTTCTTATTTCAATAATCTGCTTTGGGTCAAGACCTACCGTGGGCTCGTCCAGAATAAGAACATCAGGGTTTCCGATAAGTGCCTGAGCAAAGCCTACTCTCTGGCGGTAACCCTTTGATAAATTCTTGATAAGTCGGTTTTCAACATTATCAATTTTAACGAGTTTTAAAATTTCATCAATATGAGCTTTTTTAGGGAATTTAACCTTTTTTAAATCATAGATGAAATTGAGATATTCCCTAACCTTCATATCAATATAAAGAGGGGGGATTTCGGGTAGATAACCGATACGGCGTTTTGCTTCCTCGGGGTATTCCGAAATGTCGAATCCGTCAATCTCGGCTTTGCCCTGAGTTGTTGAGAGGTAACCAGTGAGTATGTTCATAATTGTGGATTTACCTGCACCGTTAGGTCCTAAAAATCCGATAACCTCACCCTTGGCAATACTGAAGTTTACATTCTGAACTGCAAGGTGGGTACCGTACCGTTTGCTGAGACCGGTAACTTTAATCATTTTTATTCCTCCAAATACAAATTGTATATTGCATATTTAATCAAAATTAATTATATCAAACAATACATCTTGAAAATTAAACAATTTGTTAAATTTATTTATGTTCTTTTTATTTTGAATTGCGGAAGTTGTGCCACAATAATAGCGGTGAAAACAAGCGAACAACCGATTAACTCGGTGGTTGAGAGTGGTTTTTCTGAGATTAACCAACCGCCAAGCGCTGCAAAAACGCTTTCAAGGCTCATCGAAATAGAAGCCACGGCAGGCTCTGCGTATTTCTGACCCACGATTTGAAGTGTATAAGCCACACCGCTTGACATTATGCCAAGATAAAGTATCTGCGGAGCGGCATCCAAGATATTGGAAAGATCGATTTTTTGAAGTTCAAATATAATACCGAGCACAGAAGATATCACACCGCATACAAAAAACTGCATAATAGAAAGTTTTACGCCGCCTGTAAGCCCCACATATTTATCAACCGACATTATGTGGAATGTGAAACTGAACGCACAAAGCAAAACTAAAATATCGCCCCCAAAATAAATACCATTTACACCGCCTGAAAAACAAAGCATATAAACGCCTGCTATTGCAATGAAAACGCCAAGCCAAACCGCAAATCCTACCTTTTTGCGACAGAATATTGAAAAAATAGGTACTAAAATAACATACAAAGCGGTAATAAAGCCTGAACGGGCTTCGGTGGCAACGTTGTCCGGATAAGCTGCAATACCAAACTGCTGAAAATTAATTGATACCGCAAGACAAATACCGCAAACTAAAGCGGCGGTGTAGTAACCCTTGCGAGCGTCTTTTTCTTGAGGAAAAAAAGTCTGTTTTTTCTTAATGTTTGTAAACAGAAAGAATATGTAGAGCGCTAAGGCTCCGATAAATGAGCGAAGTGCGTTAAAGGTAAAAGGGGGAACTAACTCTGCCGCGCCCGATTGCGCTACAAATGCCAATCCCCAAATAAGGGCGGCAGTAATAAGAATTAAACTGCCTTTGAGATTATTAAATTTCATTTTTTCATTCCTCTTAATTTGGTTCTTTAATGCTTAATGAAATTCGGTTTTTATTGACATCTACCGACAATACATAAACATCAACGATATCGCCAACCTTTAATACTTCTGAAGGATGTTTTATAAATCTGTCGGTAATGCGGGAAATGTGAACTAAACCGTCCTGATGAACTCCGATATCCACAAACGCACCAAAGTCAATAACATTTCTGACAGTACCGCGAAGCTTCATATTGGGTTTAAGGCTCTCAATAGACATAATATCCTGACGGAGAAGAGGAGGGGGTAATTCATCACGAGGGTCTCTGCCCGGTCTTTCAAGCTCCTTTACAATATCCTCTAAAGTGGGAACACCAATTTCAAGTTCTTTTGCGGTATCTTCAAGGCCTTTTGCGGCAACGCGCTCTGTAAGATTTGAAACTGCGCCTGATTTTAAATCAGAATCCTTATATTCGCAAATTTTAAGTAATTTTTCAGCCGCTTTATAGCTTTCGGGGTGAACAGAGGTGTTATCAAGCGGATTTTTACCGTCTGCAATTCTAAGGTAGCCTGCACACTGCTCGAAAGCCTTGGGTCCTAACTTTGAAACCTTTTTAAGCTCGGTGCGAGAGGTGAATTTGCCATTTTCTTCTCTGTAAGCCACAATATTTTTAGCTAAAGCAGGGCCAATGCCTGCAACGCGTGATAATAACTGCACAGAAGCGGTGTTAAGGTCAACACCAACCGAGTTTACGCAATTTTCAACAACGCCATCAAGAGCAGAGTTAAGCTGTGCGGGGGGCATATCGTGTTGATACTGACCAACACCGATAGCTTTAGGCTCAATTTTAACAAGTTCTGCCAACGGGTCTTGCATTCTGCGGGCGATTGATACCGCACTTCTGAGCGATACATCATAATCGGGGAATTCTTCAGCCGCAAGCTTTGAAGCTGAGTAAACACTAGCACCCGCCTCGCTTACAACCATATATGAAAGACCTGTGCCAAGTTCTCTTATAACCTCTGC
>JAZTXU010000072.1:0-27858 GCA_045636565.1 Acutalibacteraceae bacterium | reverse complement strand
TTCGGGGTTTTCTGACACATTAAAGTTTTCATATACAGATTTAATGACTAAATCAAGTCTATGTGATAAAAGAGATGGGGTGCCCCCACCAAAATAAATAGTATTAATGGGGCGGCGAAATTTGCCGCCCCATTCTTTTATGGCTTTTATGAGTGCTTTAGTGTAATTATCAAGTAATTCCTCTGTTACAAAAGCGGAATAAAAATCACAATACTTGCACTTCTTCTTGCAAAACGGGATATGTAGGTAAAGTCCTGCAAAATTAGTCAAGAATTTCACCTGTGCAGCTACCGGGAACTGAGGCACCGTTTGCTTCATCAGTATCAATATGCATAGCTAAAGCGTAGCTGTCGCTAACTCTTGCTACTACATCACCGAAGATAAGCGCTCTGTCAGCAGTAGGGATCTTAACGCTAACAATCTGCTTGTCCTTAATGCCGTATTTTTCACCGTCAGCAACGGTCATATGGATGTGACGCTTTGCAGCGATAACACCCTCTGTAATGTCAATCTCACCTGCAGGTCCAATAATTTTGCAAGCGCCGGTACCCTTAATGTCACCTGATTCTCTGATAGGAGCGGTAACACCAATAGCGCGAGCATCTGTAAGAGAAAGCTCAACCTGGGTGTCGGGACGAACAGGGCCTAAAATAGATGCTTTTATTGAACCCTTTGTACCTACGATTGTAACCTTTTCTTCGCAAGCGAACTGACCGGGCTGTGAAAGATCCTTCTTATTTGTTAATTCATAACCTTCACCGAAAAGAACATCAAGATCTTTTCTTGACACGTGAATGTGACGGGCAGAAATTTCTACTAATACTTCCTTTTTCATTTTAAAAAACTCCTTTTAAATTATATATGTTAATTTTATCACAATTTCCCGTTATTTCAAGGGGGTAATGGTAATTTTTATTATTTTTTTGGACGAATATTTGATAAAGGGTTAGAATCTGCGGCTTTTTTTATCTGTTTATCTGAAACATGAGTGTAAATTTGGGTGGTGCCGAGATTTGCGTGACCCAAAATATCCTTTAGCACGCGTATGTCAACATCGCCGTGCTGATACATCAAAGTGGCGGCGGTGTGGCGCAGCTTATGGGTTGAATATCCCATATCGCCAAGCCCTGATTTTTCAAGATAGGTTTTCACAATATGCTGAACTGTTTTGTGGCTTATTCTTCGGTGGTTTCGGCTGATAAAGAGGGCATTTTTTTCTGCGGCGGGGAGCCCCTCGTGTGGGCGTACTGCAAGATAGTCCTTCAAAGCGGATTGACATGCGGCATTGAGGTAAATCAACCTTTCTTTGTTTCCTTTACCTGTAACAGTCAATGTGTCTTCATTTGAAATATCTGTGACATTTAGCGAGCAAAGCTCGGCAAGACGAAGTCCGCAATTTAGAAACAAGGTTAAAATACAGTAATCTCTCTGTTTGTTGTTGCCGTCAACCGAATTAAGCAGCTCTAAAGAATCTTCAAGTGTTAAATGCTTTGGAAGGCTTTGTTTTACCTTTGGTGCCTCAAGCATGAGGGCGGGGTTTTCATCTATTTGGTGGGTGTTTGATGACAGATATTTAAAAAATATACGCAGTGTGGAGGTTTTGCGGGCACGGGTTGCGGTGTTATTGTCCCGCTCATTCTTGCAGAACACAAGAAATGCATAAAGGTCTGAAAGTGTTATTGTTTTTATAAGTTTTATATCCACAGAGGAAATGTCAATATTTTCAAATTCAACCTCTTTATCAACTAAACCGCGTTCCGATAAAATGTAACGGAAGAAGGTTTGTAAATCAAGAAAATACCCCTCAACCGAGCGGCTAGATTTTCCTTTAATCGCCTCGTTATAGGTTAAGAAATCCCGTATAACTGCGGGGCATGACTGTAAAATTTCTTTTTTCATGATTGAAACTCCGCGAAAAATGTAGTATTATATAAATGATATCACTAAACTTAAAAAAAATCAATCTATTAAATGTGGCATATTATAAAATTATAGAAGTTGCGGAAGTGTTGTATGAGTAATAACTTAAGGGGCAGTGAATTAACCGAAAAAAACAAAAAGTTCATAGCTTTAATTGCGGTTGCGGTGTTTATAGCTTTTTGTGCAGTTGTAACATGGTTTATAGGAAAGCCGTTAGTTGAGTTCGTTTCCGAGCCTGAAAAATTCAGGGCATGGGTGGAAGAATATGGCTTTTGGGGCAAGCTTTGCTTTGTTGGTATGGTTTTCTTTCAGGTTGTGATTGCTTTAGTTCCGGGAGAGGCCTTTGAAATTGGGGCTGGGTATGCTTTTGGTATTGTTGAGGGCGTAATTCTTTGCGAAATAGGAATAACCTTGGGCAGTTTAGTGGTTTTCTTTATGGTTAGAAAATTTGGGGTAAAGCTTGTTGAAGTGTTTTTCAGCCGTGAAAAAATAAATTCGTTAAGATTTTTAAATGATAACCGAAAAAGAAATGCCATAACATTTTTGGTGTTTTTCTTACCCGGCACTCCAAAGGATTTGCTTACCTATTTTGTGGGACTTACCGATATTAAGGCTTCCCACTTTTTGTTGTTGGCATCCGTGGCAAGGCTTCCTTCGGTTATAACTTCGGTTGTTGGCGGTGATGCTCTGGGCGGTGAGGATTATGCTTTTGCCATAATAGTTTTTGTTGCTACGTTAGTTCTCAGCGGTGTGGGAGTTCTTATTTACAACTTTATTCAAAAGAAAAAAACCAAGTAAAAAATGCTTGACAATATAAAGGCCAGGTGGTATAATCACAAGGTATAAATGCGTTGAAGGAATTATTTCTTGTACTCGTTTGTTTTAGAGAGTCGGCGGTCGGTGTAAGTCGATACGGCGGTATAAGTTAAGCCTCATTCCTGAGCAGAACGGCTGAAATTTTCAGTAAGTCGTTACGGAATGTCCCGTTATCATGGCAAAAGGCTTGTTTGAGCTTCATTGAGTGACCGTATATTTTACGGTAATCAGGGTGGTACCGCGAATAGTTTATTCGTCCCTGAGATTGCAAAAAGCAGTCTCAGGGCTTTTTTGTTTCTTGAGACAAACCATTTAGGAAAGGATTTTTACAATGAAAAATATTAAAATTGCTGACATGACTCTTTGTCGAAATAATGCTTTAAGCTTTAAGGAGCGTCTTGAAATTGCTCGTTTGCTTGAAAGATTAGGGGTTAATTCTATTGAACTTCCCGTTATTGAAAATGTTAAATCTGATACCTTGCTTGTCCGCACTATTTCTTCTTTTGTAAAGATTAGCACCATTTCGGTTTGCGGCGGTTATACTGCAGAATCTGTAAACTTGGCAGCAACTGCACTTAACAATGCTAAAAACGGTGAAATCAGAATTGAGCTTCCGATGAGTCCTGTTGGTATGGAATATACATTGCATAAAAAGGCTCCTCAAATGGCAGTTCTTATAGAAACTTTAATAACTGCCGCAAAGCAGAGCGGTAAAAAGGTGCAGTTTAGTGCAGTAGATGCTACCCGTGCAGAAGAAGCATTTTTGGTAGAAGCTATTACAACCGCCATAAATGCGGGAGCGGATTCTGTTACCATTTGCGATACGGCTGCTACAATGCTTCCTGATGATTTTGCAAAATTTGTTGCAGGTGTTGCAGAGAAAGTTCCTGCAATTAAAGATATAGACCTTTGCGTTTGTGTTGAAAATAAAAACGGAATGTCTGCAGCTGCTTGTGTTTTGGCTATTAAGGAATATGCCAACACTGTTAAAACTGCAGTTTCAAATGATGTTGCAAGCCTTGAAACGGTTGCTACACTTATTAAGAACTGCGGAAATAACTGTGGCTTCGAGTGTAATATCAAGCATACCGAAACCGGCAGAATTATCAAGCAAATAACAAGAATCACAGTTCCTAACACGACTAATATGCAGGTTGCAAAGGCAGAAAATGAAACAGTAATTCAACTTGATGCTAATGATGACCGTGACGCAGTTGCCGCAAGTATTGAAAGTTTAGGTTACGATTTAACTGACGAAGATATCGGGAAGGTTTACGAAGAATTTAAGACTATTGCTGCTAAGAAAAGGGTAGGAGCTAAAGAACTTGATGCAATTATTGCATCGGTTGCTTTGCAGGTGCCTCCAACTTATAAGCTCATTAGTTATGTAATTAATAACGGAAATATTATATCTTCCTCAGCTCAGCTCAGAATTGCTAAGGGTGATGTTGAATCTGAGGGCATCTGTATTGGTGACGGTCCCGTTGATGCCGCATTCAGAGCTGTTGAGCAGATTGTTGGCAAACATTATGAGCTTGATGATTTCCAGATTCAAACCGTTACCGAGGGTAAGGATTCTATGGGTTCTGCGCTTGTAAAGCTTCGTGAAAACGGCAAGCTTTATTCAGGTACGGGTATCTCAACCGATATTTTGGGCGCAAGTATCAGAGCATATATTAATGCGCTCAACAAGATAGTTTACGAGGAGGAAAATTAATATGAAGCTGTCCTTTTCAACAAAGGGTTGGCATAATAATTCTTTTGAAGAATTTTGTGCGATTGCCCGTGATTTAAAGTTTCAAGGCATTGAACTTCATAATATACATAACCGTCTTTTTACTGATAAAGATGGTGCATTCCACGATTATACCGCCGCTGCAACCGTAAGAAAGCTTTATGAAATGAAGCTTTCCATTCCCTGTATTGATTCTATTTGCGATTGCGGAAACTCTGAAACATTTGAGGAAACCTTGTGTGAAATTCGCGAATGTATGAATATTGCGAAAAACCTTAAGATTCCTGCAGTCAGAGTGCGCGCTATCGGAAAAGATGAAGCAGAGGCTTTTGAGAATACAAAAAAAGTTATAGAAACTGTACTTCCGCAAGCAGAAGATTTGGGTATAATCCTTTTGGTTGAAACCTCGGGTATTTTCTGTAATACCGCAAAATTGCTCGAATTGTTAAATTCTTTCGCTTGCGATAATTTGGCGGCGCTCTGGGATATGTATTCCACTTATTTCAAGGGCGGCGAAGATGCAGAAACCACCATTAAGAATCTTGGCGCTTATGTTCGCCATGTGCATATTAAGGATGCAGAGAAGGTGGGCGACGGCATAGAATTCTGTCTTATGGGCGAGGGTGAAATGCCGGTTGAGGAAATGATGTTGGCTTTGCGCTCTGTAAATTATGATGGTTTCGTGTCACTTGAATGGCATCCCGAATGGTGCGAAGAGCTTGATGATATGGAAATCATCTTTTCACAGTTCGTAAACTTTATGAAGCAGTTTGGCGATACCTCAAAGAACGAAAAAGCGCTTTATTACAACCGCGCTCACACAGGTAAATATGTTTGGGAAAAGGATAGACTTATTGACTGCACCTTCTCTCAGGTTTTAGACCGTATGGTAGAGGAATTTCCTGACCAGTATGCTTTCAAATACACAACTCTTGACTATACAAGAACTTATAGCGAGTTCCGTGACGATGTTGATACCTTTGCGCGTTCGCTTATAGCTTTAGGTGTAAAGGCGGGCACTCATGTTGCAGTTTGGGCATCTAATGTTCCGCAGTGGTATATTGCTTTCTGGGCAACAGTTAAAATCGGTGCAGTTTTGGTAACTGTTAATACCGCTTATAAGATTCACGAAATTGAATATTTGCTCCGTCAGTCTGATACACATACCCTTATTATGACCGAGGGTGCAAAGGATATTTCTTACGGTGAAATTGTGGCAGAGCTTTGTCCTGAACTTGCCACACTTAAAGCAGGCAAGCCCTTGCACGCTAAACGCTTGCCATTCCTTAGAAACTGTATTACAGTAGGTTTCAAGCAGGCAGGTTGCCTTACTTGGAAAGATGCTATTGACCGTGCGGCTCAGGTGCCTGTAAACGAGGTTTACAGAATGGCAGCTGCGGTAGAAAAAGATGATGTATGCAATATGCAGTATACATCAGGTACTACAGGCTTCCCCAAGGGTGTTATGCTTACTCACTACAATGTTGTAAATAATGGTAAATATATAGGCGACCATATGGAACTTTCAACTGCAGACAGAATGATGATTCAGGTTCCTATGTTCCATTGCTTTGGAATGGTGCTTTCGATGACCGCATCTATGACTCACGGCGCTACTATGTATCCAATGCCTTATTTCTCACCGAAATCTTCGCTTGCTTGCGTTCATAATGAGCATATTACCGCCTTTAACGGTGTGCCCACTATGTTTATTGCTATGATGCAGCATGCAGATTTTCCGAAGACCGATTTTTCTTATATGCGTGTTGGTATTATGGCAGGCGCTAACTGTCCGGCAGACCTTATGAAGAAGGCTACCGAGGTTATGAATATGAAGGAAATCGTTTCCGTTTACGGACAGACCGAGGCAAGCCCCGGATGTACCATGAGCAGTTATTACGATTCTTTAGAGGTTAGAACCGAAACAGTAGGTAGTGCATTTGCTAATGTTGAATGTAAAATTGTTGACCCTGAAACAGGTCTTGATTGTCCTGATGGTGTGAACGGTGAGTTTGTGGCTCGCGGTTACAATATTATGAAGGGCTATTATAAAATGCCTAAAGCTACAGCCGAAACTATTGATGAAAACGGTTGGCTTCATACTGGAGACCTCGCGTGCAGAGATGCAGACGGTAACTACCGCATAACGGGACGCCTCAAGGATATGATAATAAGAGGCGGCGAAAATATTTATCCGAAAGAAATTGAGGAATTTATTTACACCTGCCCCAAAGTGCGCGATGTTCAGGTTATCGGTGTTCCCGATGAGCAGTACGGCGAAGAAATTATGGCTTGTATAATCCTTAAAAAGGGTGAAGAAATGACAGTTGAGGAAATGCGTGAATACATCGCTTCTCATATGGCTCGCCATAAGGTTCCGCGTTATATTGATTTTGTGGAAAGCTTCCCGATGAATGCCGCAGGTAAAATTCTTAAATATAAAATGCGTGAAGATGCCGCAGAAAAGTTAGGGCTGAAAAAGTAATAAATGATTAACGGTATTTATGCTATTGATGCACATTGTCATATTTATCCCGAAAAAATAGCCGAAAGAGCGGTTGCGGGAACAGATGGTTTTTATGGCTTAAACTCTGTTTATGAGGGCACTGTTGGTGACCTTATTGAAAAGGGAACTAAAGCGGGGATAGACCATTTTATTGTTCAGTCTGTAGCGACTGCTCCAAAGCAGGTAAAAAGCATAAACGAATTTATCGCTGAAAGCGTTAAGGCTTCTAACGGAAAACTTACGGGACTAGGAACTCTCCACCCCGATAGTACCGATATCAAAGGTGATATTGAACATCTTTGCGAATTAGGTCTAAAGGGTGTTAAGCTTCATCCCGATATACAAGCCTTTAAGATTGATGATTACCGTTGCCTTAAAATTTATGAGCTTTGTGAGCAGATTAATTTACCTATTCTTATGCACACAGGCGACCATAGATACGATTATTCTAATCCAAACAGAATGTTGCCGATACTCGAAATCTACACAGGACTTACGGTTGTGGGTGCCCACTTGGGCGGATGGTCTGTTTGGGATGAGGCGAGCGAAAAGTTAGCTTACATTGATAATTTTTATGTGGATTGCAGTTCCTGCTTTCCTTTTATGGAAAAGGATAAAGCTAAAGAGCTTATTCGCCATTTCGGCGCAAATAAGGTGCTTTTTGGAACTGATTATCCTATGTGGTCTTACAGTAAGGAAATAGATTATTTACTATCTCTCGGACTTGACACGGACGAAATTAAGTGTATACTTAATAGTAATGCTAAAAAAATTTTTGGAGTGAAATAAATGAGCAATTTTAATTTAGGTACTAAATGTGTTCAGGGCGGCTATACTCCCGGTAACGGTGAGCCGAGACAGATTCCCATTATTCAAAGCACAACCTTTAAATACAACACAAGTGAGGATATGGGCAAGCTTTTTGATTTGGAAGCAAGCGGATATTTCTATTCACGCCTTCAAAATCCTACCTGTGATACAGTTGCTGCTAAAATCTGCGAGTTAGAGGGCGGAACTGCTGCAATGCTTACTTCTTCAGGTCAGGCGGCTTCTTTCTTCGCAATTTTTAATATTGCTTCTGCGGGTGACCATATTGTAAGTTCTTCTACAATTTATGGCGGAACATATAATCTTTTTGCGGTTACTATGAAGAGAATGGGTATTGAATTCACCTTGGTTTCTCCCGATTGTTCGGATGAGGAATTGAATGCGGCTTTCAAGGAAAATACAAAGGCTGTATTCGGTGAAACAATAGCTAACCCCGCTCTTGCGGTTCTTGATATTGAAAGATTTGCAAATGCGGCTCATAGTCACGGAGTACCGCTTATTATAGACAATACATTTGCGACCCCTGTTAATTGTCGTCCTTTTGAGTGGGGCGCGGATATTGTTACCCATTCTACCACAAAGTATATGGATGGTCACGGTTCAGGCGTTGGTGGTTGTATTGTTGATTCGGGCAAGTTCGATTGGACAAAGTACCCCGAAAAATTCCCCGGTCTTTGCACACCTGATGATAGCTATCACGGTGTTACTTATACAGAGCGTTTTGGTCTTGAGGGTGCTTATATCACTAAGGCTACCGCTCAGCTTATGCGCGATTTTGGTGCTATTCAGTCACCTCAAAACGCTTATTATGTAAATTTAGGTCTTGAGAGCCTTCATCTTCGTATGAAGAGACATTGTGAAAATGGATTAGCTGTGGCTAAAGCCTTAAAAGCTGATGACCGTATTGCTTGGGTGATTTATCCCGGCCTTGAGGGCGATAAGTATTATGAGTTGGCTCAAAAATATTTACCAAACGGCAGCTGCGGTGTTGTAAGCTTTGGTGTTAAGGGTGGCAGAAAAGCGGCAGAAAGCTTTATGAAAAACCTTAAAATTGCTGCTATCGAAACCCATGTTGCAGATGCGAGAACTTGTTGCTTGCATCCGGCATCTGCTACTCATCGCCAGATGAATGATGATGAACTTACTGCTGCAGGAATTTCGGCTGACCTTGTTCGTTTTTCTTGCGGTATTGAGGATGCAGAGGATTTAATTGCAGATATTAAGCAGGCGCTTGACAATATTTAACTTAAATTAACTTAATTCAAAAACCTTCCTCTTGAAATGGGGAAGGTTTTGTGTTATTCTATAATAAGTAATTTATAAATTGGAGAAAATGTATGCCTATTAAAATTCCAAACGATTTACCCGCAGTAAAAACCCTTGAGGGTGAAAATATTTTTGTGATGACTGAAACCAGAGCTATCACTCAAGATATTCGCCCCCTTAAAATTTTATTGCTTAATTTAATGCCTAAAAAAATCGAAACCGAAACCCAGCTTTCGCGTTTGCTGGGTAACTCACCCTTGCAGGTTGATTTAGAGCTTATTCACACTAAAAGCCATAAATCAAAAAACACCTCGGCAGAGCATCTTTTAGCTTTTTACAAAACCTTTGATGATGTGAAAGATAGGACCTTTGACGGTATGATAATCACGGGTGCGCCCGTTGAATTGCTCGAATTTGAAGAGGTTGAGTATTGGGAAGAGCTTTGCGAGATAATGGAATGGACTAAAACTCATGTCCATAGCACATTCCACATATGTTGGGGCGCGCAGGCAGGTCTTTATTATCATTACGGAATAAAGAAATATCCTTTAGATAAAAAGCTTTTCGGTGTTTTCCCTCACACGGTTGATTACAAAAAGTCTATTCTTTTCCGTGGATTCGATGATGTGTTTATGGTGCCGCAGTCAAGACATACTACCGTTAAAGCGGAAGATATTAAGGCTGTTAAGGAACTTCGTATTCTTTCTTCATCTGAAGAGGGTGGGGTTTATGCCGTTTCAACAAAGGGCGGAAAACAGATATTTATAACGGGACATTCCGAGTATGACAGAGATACTTTGGCTAACGAATATTTCCGTGATTTAAACGAAGGAAAGCCGATTGAAATTCCTAAAAATTATTTCCCGAATGATAATACTAAAAAGTCACCTGTGGTTTCTTGGCGCTCTCACGCAAATTTGCTTTACTCTAATTGGCTTAACTATTTTGTTTATCAAACCACACCTTACGATATTAATAAAATTAAATAATTCTTACCGCACAGTATTTTCTGTGCGGTATTTTTTTATATAAACCACAATATTTGTCCAAAAATGTGCTAATAATGACTTGAAAAACTTAACGATTGATTATATAATATCAACATAAAGTGAAATATACTTACAAAGAATTTTATGTTTTTTCACAAAAGGAGGAGCGATTTTGCTCAAAATTACTATTTATAATGAGTATATTCATGAGATTGAGGATGAAAACACAAAATCAGTCTACCCTGATGGTATACATAATACCCTTAAAAATGCACTTGAATGTGAAGATATTTCAGTAAACACCATTACTCTCGGGGATGTAAAAGAAAATTTTGACGAAAAGCTGCTTGAAGATACCGATGTACTTATCTGGTGGGGTCATATGGCACATCATTTAGTACCTGATAATGTGGCTATTGCTGTTCAGCAAGCGGTATTAAAGGGAATGGGAGCGATTTTTCTTCATTCTGCTCATCATTCAAAGCCATTTAAAATGCTGATGGGAACGCCTTGTAATCTTATTTGGCGTGAGGATGGTGACCGTGAACTCGTTTGGGTAACTAACCCCGCTCACCCGATAGCAAATGGAATAGGCAGATTTATAAAACTTGACCATGAAGAAACTTATGGCGAGCCCTTTTCAATTCCGGAACCTGATGAGCTTGTGTTTATTGGCTCGTTTGAGGGTGGCGAGGTTTTCAGAGCGGGTTGCTGTTATAAGCGCGGCAACGGAAAGATTTTCTATTTCCAGCCCGGTCACGAAACATTCCCCACATATAAGAATGACGATATTATAAAGGTTATTAAAAACGCGATTTATTGGGCAAATCCTGATTATAGGGTGAAAGAGCTTGATTGCCCGAATGTGAAGAAACCTTTGGAGGAATAATTTTGAAAAAAGTAGCAGTAATAGGTTACGGCGGTCAAGGTGCGTGGCATTGTTCGCAAATCCTTAAAAGCGATGTTGTAACCCTTAAAGGAATTTACGATATAAAGGAAAACCGCAGAAATGCCGCAAAAGATAACGGAATTTTCGTTTATGAAAATAATGAAGCGATTTTTGAAGACAATGAGCTTGACATAATTGTTGTGGCAACCCCTAACGATGTTCACGAGGATTTGGTAGTAAAAGCACTTAGCAGCGGTAAAAATGTAATTTGCGAAAAGCCGGTTGCTTTGTCTGTTGATTCTTTTGACCGTATGGTAGAAGCCGCAAATGCTTCGGGTAAGCTTTTATCAGTTCATCAGAACAGACGCTGGGATGTTGACTTTTTAGGTGTTAAGGGTGTTATAGAAAGCGGCGAAATCGGCGAGGTTATAAGAATAGAATCCCGTATTCACGGCTCACGCGGAATACCGAGCGATTGGCGCTGTGAAAAGGAACACGGCGGCGGAATGATTCTTGATTGGGGCGTTCATCTGATAGACCAGATGCTGCAGTTAATACCCGAAAAGATAGTTTCGGTAAACTGTGTTAATACCCATATTACCAATAAAGAGGTTGATGACGGTTTCCGTTTGGAGTTGGGCTTTGTAAACGGAAAAACCGCTCATGTTGAGGTTGGTACATATAATTTCCTGCCACTTCCGAGATTTTATATGCAATGCGAAAACGGTAGTTTTTACCTTGAAGATTGGCAGAAAAAAGCGCATATTGCAAAGCTTACCGCGTGGATTGAAAAGGATGTAACTCCCGTTCAAAATGCGGCGGGTATCACCAAAACTATGGCTCCGCGCGATGAACTTACTTTAGATGAATACGATATAGAACGACCAATAAGCGATGTTCACGAGTTTTATCGCAATTTCGTTTTGGCTATTAACGGTGAGGCAGAGCAGCTGATTACAAATAAGCAGGTCAGACGCGTGCTTCAAGTTATGATGTCTTGCTTTGAATCGGCAGAAAAGGGCGCAACCCTTAAGGTGGATATATGATAAGAATTGCAACCATAGGCAGAGGGCCGATTGTTGACTGTTTTATTAGCGGCTTAAAGCTAACAAACCGATTTTCGCTTGAAGCAGTTTATTCACGCGATGAATTGGCGGGTAGAGAATTTGCCGAAAAACACGGCGCTAAAAAGGTTTATACAGATTTATATGAGTTGGCAAACGATAAGGATATTGATGCGGTTTATATTGCTTCGCCTAATGTTTGCCACGCACCGCAAAGCGAAATTCTTTTAAAGGGCGGTAAACACATTATATGTGAAAAGCCGATTGCCGTAAGTCAGGCTGAATATATAAAAACCAAGGCTTTGGCCGATGATTTAGGATTAATTTATATCGAAGCCATAATTCCGCGGTATGTTCAGAATCACGATGCTGTGTTAAACGCGGTAAAGGAAATCGGCAATATTGCAATGGCTAAAATTGATTACTGTCAATTAACCAGCCGTTATGAAAGACTTTTAAGAGGCGAGCATATAAATATTTTTGATATGTCCCTCGCGGCAGGAACCTTGATGGATATAGGCATTTACTGTGTTTATGCCGCTTGCGATTTATTAGGCGTTCCAAAGGATATAAAAGCCTCTGCTTCAATTCTTCAAAATGGGGCAGATGGTAGCGGCACTGCAATTTTTGATTACGGCACATTTACTGCGGCTGTGACTTACAGTAAAGTGGGACAGAGTATGGCACCTTGCGAGATAATCGGCGATAAGGGCTCGGTTATTATTGAAAAAATCGGTCTTTATCAAGGCGCTTATCTGCTAAAGGACGGACAGAAAATCCCTCTTTCCGAGGATACACCTAAGGATAGGCTAATGTCAATGGAGGCCGAAAGCTTTGCCGATTTTGTTGAAGGCAACAACTTAGAGCTTTATAAATCGGCGAGTGAGTTATGCCTTAATGTTCATAAATGTATGGATAAAATTAAGGCAGATGCCAAAATTAAATACACTTATTAAGGAGGAATATTATGAAGCTTGGTATAGTTTCCGCTATTTATGACGGATTTACATTTGAAGAGATGATTGATAATGCTTCACAAAACGGCTATGAGTGTGTCGAGGTTGCTTGTTGGCCGCAGGGCAAGGCAGAGCGCAGATATGCGGGAGTTTCGCATATTGATGTTGAAAATACTTCTGCAGAGTATATTGATTATGTGAAAAATTATTGCAATCAAAAGGGAATTGAAATTTCTTCTCTTGCTTTTTATCCTAACCCAATGGATGGCGATATTGAAAAAAGAACTGCAAATATTGAACATCTTAAAAAGGTTATCAATATGAGTGCTTTAATGGGTGTTAATATGGTAACAACCTTTATAGGTCGCGACCAGGCTAAAACTGTGGAAGAGAATATTGAGATTTTCAAAACAGTGTGGCCGCCTATTATTAAGCTAGCAGAAGAAAAGGGAGTTAAAATTGCTATTGAAAACTGCCCGATGCTTTTCGGTGCTGACCAGTGGCCGGGCGGACAGAATCTTTTCACCACACCAAAACTTTGGCGTGAAATGTTTAAGATTATTGATAGTGATAATTTTGGAATTAACTATGACCCGAGCCACTTTATATGGCAACAAATTGATTATATAAAGCCACTTTATGAGTTTAAAGATAAAATTTTCCATGTGCATTTTAAGGATATTAAACTTTATGAGGATAAACTCAATGATGTGGGTATTATGGCTTATCCGCTCGAATATATGAGCCCTAAATTACCGGGTCTTGGTGATGTTGACTGGGGCAAATATGTATCAGCTTTAACAGATATCGGATTTGACGGTTGCGCTTGCGTTGAGGTTGAGGATAAGGCTTTTGAATCTTCAAAGGAAAAGATTCTTGATTCAGTAACTTTAAGCTATCGCTATATGCGACAGTTTGTAATTTAGGGTGACAAGAGTCGAACTTGTTACGGTTTCGCTCGCCACCTTTTAATTTCTTTCTCGCGTTTATTTTTGTAAGGCGTTAGCCTTACTGCAAATTTCACGCTTCGCCTTAAAATAAAATGTGGCAGAGAGAAACTCTTCGACCTGCCAAATAAATATTTTTTTGGAGAGGCGAAGCCAAAGAATGCAGTAATACTAGCGTATTACAAGTGATGAGGCAAGAAAAAACAAAAAAATATTATTTATCAGGCGTGACAGTTTCAACTATTGTCACCCTAAAAAATGGAGGAAAATACTATGTCAGATGCAATTTTAGATGCTTTTAAAGAAAATCAGGAAAAAAAGGTGATAGATACCGCTAAAAAACTTAAGATTGGTATTATCGGTACAGGTTGGATTGCAGGCGCCCATATGCAGGCTTATGCTAAAATGCCTGATGTTGAGGTTGTGGCTTTAGCAGATTTAGTGCCCGGTAAGGCTGAGGCCTTCGCAAAGGAATACGGTATTGAAAATGCAAGATTTTACAACAGTGATGAAGAACTTATTGCTGCTGAAAAAGACCTTGACGGTGTAAGCATTTGTACATATAACACTCAGCATGCACCTTGTGCAATCCACGCATTGGAGGCAGGCATTAACGTATTACTTGAAAAGCCGTTTACCGTAACCCTTGATGAAGCGATTGAGGTAATGAAAGCTGAAAAGAAGAGCGGTAAAATTCTTACAATCGGTTTCCAGCCCCGTATGAGCGAAAATATGCAGATGATTAAGAAAATTGTTGATTCGGGCGAACTCGGTCAGATTTACTATATTCAGGCAGGCGGCGGTAGAAGAAGAGGTATCCCCACACCTTTCGGCACAACATTTATTGAAAAGGAAACAGGCGGTGTTGGAGCTCTTGGTGATATCGGTTGTTATTCACTTGATATGCTTTTAGGCGCAGTGGGTTATCCCAAGCCTCTTACTTGCTCGGGTTACAAATCAGATTTCTTCGGAAAAGACCCCGCTTACTATCCTGAACATCCTGAATATGCCGAAAAGTTCGGTGTTGATGATTTTGCGGCTGCATTTGTTCGTCTTGAAGGCGGAATTGTACTTGACTTCAAAATTTCTTGGGCAATGAATATGGATACAGCAGGCGATGCGCTTATTTTAGGCACAAAGGGAGGACTTCGTATTCCTTCAACCGAGTGCTGGAACGGCGAATTTGATAAACCACTCACTATTTATAAGACCATCGGCGGCAAGAATATTGAGTATCAAATGCCTTATGAACCTTGCGGAGATTTATTCTATAAAAAGGTTCGTTCTTTCCTTGATTCAATTAAAGAGGGCGGCAAGCCTACCGTTCCTTCAAGTGAAATTGTATATAATCAGGCTATTATTGATGGTATCGTTCGTTCGGCTGAACTTGGTCGCGAAATCGAAATAGAAATTCCTGAAATTTAAGAGGTAACAAAATGGATATTGGTATTCAGCTTTATTCTGTTAGAGATTCAATGGAAAAGGATTTTGAAGGTACCCTTAAAAAAGTCAGCGAGTTAGGCTATACAAGTGTTGAATTTGCAGGCTTTTACGGTAAAACTGCGGAAGAAGTTAATGAATTGCTTGCTAAATATAAATTAAAGCTTTCGGGTACCCATTCTTCTTTAGATGATCTTGTGAATAACTATGATGAAACGGTTGCTTTTCATAAGGCAATCGGTAACAAAAATTATATTATTCCGTGGTATGATTTCAGTTCTCAAAAAAGAATTGATGAATTTGTTGAGAAGGCAAATGCACTCTGCACACGTTTAGCAGAGGATGGCATAACTTTAGGCTTTCATAATCATCATAAAGAGTTTGAAATGCTTGAAAACGGCGAGGTAGTTTACGAGCAGTTAATTTACCGCACAAACCTTATGCTTGAAATCGATACTTATTGGGCTTTTGTTGGTATGAAGAATCCTTTGGGATTGCTTGATAGATTAAAAGATAGAGTGAATTTTGTTCACATTAAGGACGGTCTTAAAGACGGTAACGGCAAGCCGTTAGGCTTAGGCGAAGCTCCTGTAAAGGAAATAGTTGAAAAGGCTAAGGCTTTGGGTATTCCTATGGTGGTTGAAAGCGAAACCTGTAATCCTTCAGGTCTTAAAGAAGCCGAAATTTGCATCAACTATCTTAAATCAATTAATAATTAGGAGAATTTGAAATGGATTTTAAAATTGCATTACAACTTTATTCTGTAAGAGATGATGTTGAGTCGGATTTTGAAGGCACCGTTAAAAAGGTTCGCGATTTGGGATATGAAGGTGTTGAATTTGCAGGACTTTACGGTAAAACCGCAAAAGAGGTAAAGGCTATTTGTGAAAAATATGATATAACACCAATATCTGCCCATGTTCCGTTTACCGATATGATGCAGAATCCCGATTTAATAAATGATTATGCAGAAATCGGTTGCGAGTTTGTGGCAATACCTTATCTTACCGAGGAGTACAGACCTGGTAAACCTAAGTTTGACGAGGTGATTTCGGGTGCTAAAATGCTTGGCGAAAAGGCAAAGGCTTTGGGAATGAAGCTTGTGTATCATAATCATGATTTTGAGTTTGAAAAGATAGACGGGGAATATGCACTCGATATTCTTTACAAAGAGGTTCCTGCTGATTTGCTTGACCCGCAGCTTGATACCTGTTGGGTAAATGTTGGCGGAGAAAATCCTGCCGCTTATGTTGAAAAATATTCTGGCAGGGTTGATATTCTTCATCTTAAAGATTTTGCCGGCAGCAAGAGTGAAAATATGTACGCTCTTATTGGTATTGATGAAAACGAAGAAAAGAATACCGGCGGCAAGTTTGAGTTCCGTCCGTTAGGAAAGGGACTTCAGAATTTCCCCGAAATTTTAAGTGCTGCTGAAAAAGCGGGCACAAAGTGGGTTGTTGTTGAGCAGGATTCTCCTTCGTTAGGACTTACCCCTATGGAATGTGCAGAAGAATCTATAAAATATTTAAAAACTATTATTTAAGACAAACAGTTCTATGCCAAATTTCGGCATAGAACTGTTTTTAACTGTATATGTTATTTGGCTTTTGAATTAGCGTTATCATTAATCAAGTTCCTTTTACACAAGAAATCCGACGGTTATGTTTTCAATAGGTCAACAGGATATAATTTACGCGACATCTTTCACATCTTAAAATTAAATTTCATAATATGAAATAAAAGAAATATCAAAGCCGTGATTAAATTCTTTCTATCAGGGCAAGAATATAATTACAGTTTAATTTGAGAGTGTGAAACAATAATGAATATAAAACGGGGAGAAATATATTACGCCGATTTAAGTCCCGTGGTGGGCTCGGAACAAGGCGGCATAAGACCTGTACTTATTATCCAGAATGATGTTGGAAACCGATACAGCCCGACCGTAATTGCCGCGGCAATCACAAGCCAACGCGATAAAACCAAACTGCCCACCCATATTTCGGTAACAGCCTGCGATTGCGGACTTGCCAAGGATTCAATAGTTTTGCTTGAACAGGTGCGTACAATCGATAAACAACGCCTTAAAGAGAAAATGGGCACGTTAGATACCGCTTCAATGGGAATGGTGGATAAAGCCCTTAGTGTTAGTTTCGGGCTGGGATAAAAGTATACTATCGGTAAAATTGTTTAGTTTTAATAAGCTATTTTACCGATTTTTTATATATAAAAGCACTAAAAAAGTAGTTGATTTTTTGTAATAAAAGTAGTAAAATCCTAAGAGTGATAATTTTAAAATAGTCTAAGGTGATTTTATTATGTTTTCTCTGGTTAAGTTATCTAGTGAACAACACATTCTGTTATGTCTTGCAATAGCTCTTTTTGCAAGTCTTATGCTTTCTCGTCTTGCAAAACTCGTAAAACTTCCCGCAGTTACCGCATATCTCGTTGCAGGTATTTTGGTGGGACCTTTTTTCCTCGGTGCCATAGGTCTTAAAGGTTTGGGTTTCACAAGTCTTTCACAGATAAAGTCTTTGGGAATCTTATCTGATGTGGCTCTCGGATTTATCGCGTTTTCAATCGGTAATGAATTTCGTTTGGCTCAACTTAAACAAATCGGTAAGCAAGCCACCACAATTGGTATTTTCCAAGCAATTTTCACCACCCTTTTAGTGGATGCGGCGCTTATCGGTCTTCATTTCGTTATACCCAATAAATTGCCCTTACCTTCGGCAATAATATTGGGAGCCGTTGCAGCGGCAACCGCACCTGCAGCAACTCTTATGGTAGTAAGGCAGTATAAATCAAAGGGCCCGTTAACCGATATTCTTTTGCCCATTGTAGCACTTGATGACGCTGTCGGTCTTGTGCTGTTTGCGGTATCTTTCGGTGTGGCAAAGGCTATGATTTCCGGCAGTGTGGATTTGATTTCAGTATTGCTTGAGCCTACTCTTGAAGTTGTGCTTTCTTTGTTGCTCGGCTTTGTTATGGGTCTTTTATTTACCTTTTTTGAAAGATTTTTCCATTCACGTTCAAAGCGTCTTTCAATGTCGGTTACTTTTGTACTTGTAACAGTTGCGCTTTCACAGTTAAAATTTAATATATTTGGTGTACATATTGCATTTTCTTCATTACTTGTTTGTATGATGCTGGGCACTGTTTTCTGCAATATGTGTGATTTTTCCGAAGAACTTATGGATAGGTTAGACCGTTGGACTGCTCCTCTTTTTATACTGTTTTTCTGCATAAGCGGTGCTGAACTTAATCTGTCTCTCTTCAAAGACCCCATAATTGTTCTTATTGGTGCGGTTTATATTATTGTGCGTTGCTTTGGTAAGTATTTTGGTGCTTTTATAAGTGCCAAGGAAGCAAAATGTCAGTCCTCAATAGTGAAATATCTCGGCATCACCCTGTTTCCGCAGGCGGGCGTTGCATTGGGAATGGCTATGAAAGCGGAGGAACTTGGAAGTTTAGGTGTTGTGGTTGCAAATATAACACTGTTCTCAGTTCTTATATATGAACTTGTCGGCCCGTTCCTTACCAAAGTTGCTCTTATTAAAGCGGGTGAAATTGAAACTGACGGTGCCGTTAGTGCCCGTGAAACTGCTTTGAAAGAAAAAGCGAAAGAAAATTGAAGAATTATATTGTAAAATTTACAAATTAGTGATAAACTGTACTATGTATGGATATACTTGGTACAGTTTATTTTTTATTGAGATTTTATCGCGAAGGGTAATGAAGTTTCTATGAATATAATTGTTATAGGTTGCGGAAAAATAGGCGGCACGATTCTTGCCAATTTGGTTGAAGAAGGTCACAATGTTGTGGCGTTGGATAATAACCCCGAAGTTATCGCAGAAATAACCAATGTTTACGATGTTATGGGAGTTTGCGGCAACGGTGTTGACAGTGATGTTTTAGAAGAAGCCGGTGTGCGAAAATCTGAACTTGTTATTGCCGCCACAAGTTCTGACGAACTTAATATGCTTAGTTGCTTTTTGGCAAAAAGAATGGGTGCGGAATATACTATTGCCCGAATAAGAAACCCTGAATATAACGACCGTAGCCTTGGTTTTATGCGTCAGCAGTTAGATTTGTCTATGGCAATTAACCCTGAACTTTCGGCAGCTCACGGACTCTATAATATATTAAAACTTCCCTCTGCAGAGAAAATTGAAACCTTCTCGGGTAAAAACTTTGAAATGATAGAAATGCGCTTGAAATCCGACTCCGTGCTTGACGGTATGAGAATCGCGGATATGCGTACTAAATACACCGCAAAATTTCTTATCTGCGCTGTTCAGCGTGGGGAAGAAGCTTATATTCCTGATGGTAATTTTGTGCTTAAAAGCGGTGATAAAATTGGTCTTACCGCGTCTCCTGCGGAAATCACCAAATTTTTAAAGGAAATTGGTGTTCAGCAGAAACAAGTGCGTAATATTATGATTTTGGGTGGAGGAAGAATCGCTTATTATCTTGCAAAGAAATTATGTCTGGCAGGAATAAAGGTTACAATTATCGAACGTGACCGTAAGATTTGTGAAGAACTTTGCGAGGCTTTGCCCAAGGCAGTTATTGTACATGGAGATGGTACTAGCCAGGAAATTTTGATTGAGGAAGGCTTGCTTACTGTTGATGCTTTTGTATCTCTTACAGGTATGGATGAGCAGAATATTCTTATTTCCGCGTTTGCACAGTCACAGAATGTGCCAAAGGTTATCGCCAAAATAAATCGTGAAGAATTGATTCCGTTGGCAGAACATTGGGGTCTTGAAAGTATAGTATCTCCTAAAAAACACATTTCAGACATACTTGTAAAATACGCGCGTGCTTTGGAAAATTCAGCAGGAAGCAGTATGGAAACTCTTTATAAACTTATGGATGATAAGGTTGAGGCTTTGGAATTTAAGGTAAAACCTGAATTCCCAATGCTTAACATACCCTTCAAAGAACTTAAAACTAAGAACAATATACTTATTGCAGGTATTATGAGGGATAGAAAATCCATAATTCCCGCCGGTGACGATTATTTGATGGCAGGGGATAAGGTTATTGTTCTTGCTGCTAATCAGCGAATAAATACATTGACCGATATCTTGAAGTGAGGATGAGCCATGAATAAAAAAATGATTTTTCATATGCTTGGCAGGATTGTAACCTTACAGGCAGTGCTTATGGCTTTACCTCTTATATGCGGAATAATTTATATGGAAAAAAGTGTGGCATCCTTTTTTATAACAATGGCCATAGCTTTGGCATTGGGAGCGGTGCTTACATTATGTAATAAACCGGAGAATAAAACTATTTTCGCGCGAGAAGGTTTCATAATAGTAGCTTTGGCGTGGATAGTTATGTCTGCAATAGGAGCTTTGCCGTTTGTATTTAGTGGTGCAATTCCATCTTACACAGATGCTTTCTTTGAAACAGTAAGCGGTTTTACCACAACAGGTGCTTCAATCATAGAAGAAGGTCTTGAACAAATGCCAAAGTGCATACTTTTTTGGCGCAGCTTTACACATTGGATAGGCGGTATGGGTGTTTTGGTGCTTGTTATGGCCATTGTTCCAACAGATACAGGCAGGTCTATTCATATAATGCGCGCCGAAATGCCGGGCCCCATAGTTGGTAAATTGGTGCCCAAAATTAAAACCACCGCAAAAATACTTTATTTGATTTATATAGCTATGACCTTAGTACAGATACTGATGCTCTTTTTTGGCGGAATGTCTTTGTTTGATAGTATTGTTCATAGCTTCGGTACTGCAGGTACGGGTGGTTTTGGTATAAAATCCAACAGTATTACAGATTATAGCGCATATCATCAATGGGTAATAACTGCATTTATGATATTTTTCGGTGTCAACTTTAATCTGTTTTATCTTTTCCTTATGCGAAAATTCCGTTCGGTTTTTAAAAGCGAAGAACTTTGGATTTATATATCCATCATATTAGTTTCTATAACTTTAATAGCATTTAATATCTATCCTAAATACGGAAATATTTCCGATACCGTCAGGAATTCGTCTTTTCAGGTGGCTTCGGTTATATCAACTACAGGTTACGCTACTGCCGATTTTAATGTGTGGCCAACCCTTTCAAAGGCTATACTGTTTTTACTTATGTTTATCGGTGCTTGTGCAGGCTCCACCGCGGGCGGACTCAAGGTTTCGAGGGTTATATTGCTATTTAAACAAATTCGCTCGAATTTAAAGCAGATGCTTCATTCTCGCTCGGTAGCTTCAATTAAGCTTGAGGGAAGAAAGGTTGAAAACAGTACTGTTTCCAATGTTACGACTTATTTTGCAATTTATGTTATGTGTATGGCGGTGATTTTCCTCGTCCTGAGCATGGCGGATAATTTTGATATGGAAACAGACGCTTCTGCAGTGGCGTCTTGCTTTAACAATATAGGTCCGGGTTTTGGGAAGGTCGGACCTGCCAGCAGCTATGCTGCATATTCGGCAGTTTCAAAGTGGACGCTATCAATTGGAATGCTTATGGGAAGACTTGAAATTTTACCCATGCTGTTGTTGTTTGCGCCGTCATCCTGGATAAGATTCCGTGCAAAAAAGAGAGTAGGCAGATAAAATGAAAAGTATTTGCGAAAACTGTTCTAATTATATTTATGATGATGAATTTGACTGTTATAGTTGCGATGCTGATTTGGACGAGGATGAAATGCGTCATTTCATAACCTCCCAAACTAAAAATTGTCCGTACTTCAGATTTTATGATGAATACGGTATTGTGAGAAAACAAAACTAGAGGTGTAAAAATGGTTCGAGTTTATGTAGTATTAAGTGCACTTATATTGCTTGTGCTTAATAGCTTTTACGGTATTTTCCATACCGCAAATTCGTGGTGGTTGATTCCGCTTTTGCTTGTGGGTTTTGTGTTGGGATTCATAATTCTGCAAATGGCAATCTTTGCGCTTATGATTTTATTCACCAATGTTAATAAGGAAAGAAAACGTAGTTCTTCGTTTTTTCGCTTTATGGTTAAGATATCGTTACCCATAATTATAGCGGTAGCGCGTGTTGAAATTAGCGCTGAGGGTGTTGAAAAAATGCCTGAAGATACACTTGTAATGATGGTGTGCAATCATCAGCACGATTTTGACCCCGCGGTTATGTTTGCGGCGTTTCCGGATGCGAAACTTGCGTTTATAGGTAAAAAAGAAATCTATAAAACAATGCCCTTTGTTGCTAAAGCTATGCACAGGCTTGATTGCTTGCCTATAGATCGTGAAAACGACCGTGCGGCAGCACTCACAATTATAAAGGCAATAAAAAATATTAAAGAGGGAAGAACTTCAATTGCAATTTTTCCTGAAGGATATGTGAGTAAATCTTGTGAACTGTTACCACTTAGAAACGGTTGTTTCAAGGTTGCTACAAAGGCGAAAGTGCCTATTGTGGTTTGTGTTGTTAATAATACAAGACAGATTCCGAAAAATATTTTCCGCCGCAAAACTGTTGTTGAGTTTAGATTACTTGATGTAATTTATCCCGAACAGTTTGAAAATATGACTACGGTTGAAATCGGCGATATGGTACATAAATTGATGGAAAGCGGATTGGAAGAAATTAAACAATTAAATAAATAAAAAAGTTCCGTCTCTTTGAGGCGGAACTTTTTATGATGAATTAAAAGTGGAAATTTTCTATATTTATATAGAAAATTTCAATATTATTCTATTGAAAAAAGTGATAAAATACGTTCTTGAAGGTTGGTGATGAAATGGATATACTGTTAAGTTACGGTATGCTTACATTGTCTACTACAATGTTTGGTACGCAGTTTTTCTTTAATGATATTTTCCGCAGAAATTACGGAAATCATCTCAGAGCGGTATTTATTTCGATTTTTGGTGGCGGTCTGTTCGGTCTTGCGTCCTTAATGATAATTCAGATAATAAGCAATGGCGGCATTGTGTTTGAATATTCAAATTTTTCGTTTGTTATGGCGATTATAAATAACGCAAACAGTTTTCTGCTATCATATTGCGGTCTCAAAGCATTGGGTAAGATAAACTTGTCAATGTATTCTCTGTTTATTATGCTTGGCGGTATGGTTATGCCCTTTATTTCGGGTATACTTATTCACGGCGAGCCGCTTGGCATTGGTAAGATATTATGCTTTATTACAATTATATTATCACTGTTTGTTGTTAAGGGGATAGGTGGCGGTAAATCAGGCTCAATTTTCTATATAGGAGTTTTTGTGCTTAACGGTATGGCGGGCGTTTTATCTAAATTATATCATGCGTTGCCGGAACGCTACGAAAACTTTGAAAAAATATCCTCGGCAGGTTATTCAATACTTAATGTATTGATATCCCTTGTATTGTCAGGTGCGGTTTTGCTGTTATTAAAAGGAGAGAAAAAACGGCTTAATCTGAAAAGCATTTTGGCTATGGGCGGAGGAGCTATTTTAAACAGAATAGCAAACTTGTTACTCCTTGAGGCGCTTATAGTTTTGCCGGCTTCGGCACAGTATCCTTTTATAACAGGTGGCACAATAATAGTTTCGGCAATTATCAGTTTATTTACTGATAAAAAACCAACAAAGCGGGAACTTATATCGGTAACCATTGCATTTATAGGTATACTTTTCTTACTTATTCCTGAAAAATACACAATATTTGAAATGGGTTGGAAAATATGAAAAAACAACGGATGATGAAATCATCCGTTGTTTTTATTTACTTATTTAATTCACTGAATTGTTAGAGCCTATTGTAAGTTTCGGGGAATAATATTTTCCGTTACGATATACTTTTACTGTTACGGTATCGCCCGGGTCACTGTTTTTAATAGCATCAATAAGCACAGTATATTCGGTTATTTTAATACCATCAAACTCGGTTATAATGTCACCACGTTTAATGCCTGATTCATAAGCAGGACTACCTATAACAACGCTTGAAACAACAGCACCCTTGGGATATCCATAGTATTCAAGCACTTCTGCGGTATATTCCTCATGAATTGAAATTCCAACATAAGGCGCGGGGGAGTTTTCTTTTGCGATTATGTTATCACAAATTTCGATAACAGTCTTTGAGGGAATTGCAAATCCCATACCTTCAAACTCAACGGATGCAATTTTCGAACTGTTAATCCCCACAAGCTCTCCTTTGGAGTTCACAAGTGCGCCGCCCGAGTTACCGGGGTTTATTGCAGCATCTGTTTGGATGAGTTTTATCTGCGAATCGGTGGAAACTGTACGGTCAAGACCACTTATAACACCATAGGTCACACTGTCCATAAATTCGAGCCCACCGGGGTTACCAACCGTTATAACATACTGTCCAACCTTGAGTTCGTCAGAATTTGCCACTTCTATTGTGGGTAGATTTTTTGCATTTATTTTTATAACTGCAAGGTCTGCTGAAATGCTGTATCCAACAAGACTTGCAGGATATGCTTTTGAGGTTGTTGAATCAAGGAAAACCTCAATTTTAGATGCAGCCTGATTTGTGTAAGAATCGGCAATTACATGGTAGTTTGTAATAATATAACCTTCCGATGAATAAATAACACCGCTGCCATCACCCGAAGCCTCACTTGTACCACCGAAAAAGTCCATTACGGATGAAGTTGTGCGAATTCCCACAACACAAGGGGTAACCTTTTTGGCTACCGCTTCAACCACTGATTCAGTGGTTTCTTCCACGTTTATGGTTACGTTTTGGTTTGGAATATTAGTGGCCTGATTTTCGGAAATGGTTTCGGAACGGGAGGAATCAGCGTTTTTATAGGCAAGATATCCTACTGCACCACCGCTTACCGCCCCAACTATAATTGCTAAAACACAGGCAAGAACAACAACACCAAAACCGTATTTTTTCTTTTGGGGTTTATCGGGTGAATTGATATTTGATTGCGAAGTGGCGGTTGTGTTGTAATAATACGTTGGGGTCTGTGTTTGTGTGATAGGTTGCGGATTTTGAATACTGTAACTTTGAGGAGTTACAGGCTTGTCCTGAGGTATGTTAGGTGTCACTCCCGAATTTCTAACAGTAGGACTATCTGAAGAAATTTGATTATTTGCAGCGGTATAATCAAAACCATTAAAGGTGGGTTTGTTATTTTCCGTATTGTTTAAGTTGTTATCATTGAAATTATCCATAAGAATCCTCCTTGTGGATTTATTTTAATTATATTTTATTTCATTTTTTTATAAAATATGTGAATATTCGGTAAACATTACGGAATAAAATACAAGCCGATATTCATACCTTTTACTGTGGAAAGCCACAATAAACGGAGGGAATAAAATGAAATTTTTAATAATAACGAAAAAGCAAATTATGCTCTGTATTTGCGTTGTAGTGGCGTTGGCAGTGGTAATTGTAGGAGCAACAGGTGTTTTTGCAAGAAATGAAAAGCTATTGCCTATTTACTGTGTTGAAACCGAAAAGAAACAGATAGCAATCAGTTTCGATGCGGCATGGGGAAATGATGACACCGAGCAACTTATAAGCATTTTAAAGGAATATGATGTTCCTGCAACCTTTTTTGTGGTTGGGGCGTGGGTAGATAAATACCCAGAATCGGTGAAGGCTCTGTCCGATGCGGGGCATCAAATTCAAAATCATTCTAACACGCATCCACATATGCCGCAATTATCGAAAGAGCAGATGAAAGATGAGATTTTAAGTTGTAACGAGAAAATAAAAAAGATAACGGGCGTTACACCAACCCTTTTGCGCCCACCCTACGGGGACTATGATAATGCACTAATCGAGGTTATGACAGAACTTAAAATGAACACAATTCAGTGGGATGTTGATTCTCTTGACTGGAAAGATAACGCTACGCCTGAGAGTATTTGTCAGCGTGTGACATCAAAGGTGAAAAACGGCTCTATTGTACTTTTCCACAACGATGCCGACCACACACCCGCGGCACTCCCCAACATCCTCAAATGCCTTAAAGACGAGGGTTATGAGTTTGTGTTTATAAGTGATTTGATTTTAAAGGATAATTACGAAATTAAACACGATGGAACGCAGTGTAAAATATCTTATTGAGATATTTTGCGGCGATATAAATCCCTTACGGGATTTGCGATATACCTAACGGTGCGATATAACTTCGTTGCGATATGCCCTGCGGGCGTTTACACGATTTATATCATATCGCAAACGAGCAAGGCTCGTTTATATCGTATTTATCGTAAGATAAATATATCGCATTGCGGAGTAATATATCGCAAAAAAGACGGCTGATGCCGTCTTTTTTAAGTAATAAGTAAAAGGTAATAGTGAAGAGGTGAGGCGTGCTTCGCACGAATATAAAAATTATTTGTAGGGATAGGCGTCCTCGACTATCCGTTCATTTTCAACACAATAGAACCGTCGCCTGTGTTATGCAGTTACAGATATTTTCTTTTAAAACCACAATCACATTCGTCTTTTTCTAATGAAATATATTTTCCGCACCCCATACATTTCCAGCAATTTTCAGGTATGTTTTCTTGAGGTTTTTCTCCTTTGCCACAATATTTACAAGGCTCCGAAGAAATCATGTTTCCACAAGAACATAGCCATTGAGGATTAGTCGGTACTGACTCTTCAGTATCAACATCACATTGTGTGGTATCAATAACATTACCGTCATGTTGTTGTGATTTTTCTTTTTGCATATTAATAATTCGTATAATTTCATTGTGTTTATTAAATGCTAAAACCTTATATGTTTGCCATTGGGTATAGATTATTACAAATCTTTCCATTGATGATATATTAGAAATATCATTATAAGATAAACAAAATTTTTCCAAAGAACCGCTTAATCTTGATGATTGAGTTACTGCAGTTCCTTCAACACAGTTTTCGTATATGTACAACTGGGATGCTTCCCCTTTTTTCTTTGCATTAAAAACCCATACAATAAAAAATGATACGAAGAATAGCGTTGCAAAAAAAAGAATATAAAACGGAGTGTTTTCATCTTCGTTATACACATCATATGTTGAATCAAAAAGATATTTTGAGCCAAAACAAAAAAACACAACACACAAAAGAACAAAAAATACATATATAAAAGAATTGAAAGACTTGTTTTGTCCTTTGTCCTCAGCAGTAACTAACTTAAATAACAATTTCCCTTTTTGCATATGTATTCTCCTAAAAAATAACTTAATATTACAGGTATTATAACATAATTTGACAAGCGTGTAAAGTCACATTAAAAACTTTTTCGTTTTTTCAATTCAATAAACATACTTATATAAAATTAAATTGAAAAGACCTAATTCCACGGAATTGGAATTAAGTCGCAGTTCATTACTTCTCAACAAGCAATAAACTTTGATATAAGTATGATAAAGCACTTAAAAAATCAAAGTCCTGTCGGTAAGTAATTGATAAGACTTTTTTCTTTACTTTTGTTTCGTATGTTGACAGTCTTGCTGCCCGTTTATCAACAGGTTAACCGTCCCTTATCTTACAATATACAAAAAACTGCTTGACAAGTGGGCTGTTGTAATGTAT
>JAZTXU010000071.1:0-6903 GCA_045636565.1 Acutalibacteraceae bacterium | reverse complement strand
TTTTGTACCCTTCGACAGCATTGTGTTGTAATACTCTTGAATATCCACTGTTCGTATCTTTTGCAGTGTAATATTCTTTTCATCAAAATAGGGGTTAATTCTCTTTTCGATGAAATACTGATAGCTGCCGTAAGTGGTAATTAAAACGGTGGGTTTAATCATCGTAAGCCAGTTTGACATAAACTGCGAGAACGGCATATCGGGTATTTGAGTTTCTTGACGTTCAAGTGTCATCTCCAACTCGTCAATGCGTTCTTTCAAAAGCTCCTGAGCCTTACGTTTGTTACCCTTGGCTGTAAGCCCTGTGCTTTGCCACTTTTGCTTTCGCTTACCGTCCTTATCGGTGTAGCTGATAACGGTATGCAAATAGCCGCCTTTTTCCTGTACGGATCCTTTTACCATTTTTTCTTCCTTTCACACACTTTAACAATTCGAACTTCTCCTTCATAAAGCCGCATTAAATAGATTTACGGCCGTTTTAAAGCATGTATGCCGCCTGAAATCAGGCGGTGCAGTTTATGCAGATACTTCTTGTGAAGCATTTAAAACATAAGCCACAATTGAACGTTTAGTGATTAAAAATCCTTTAGCGTTATGTTCGAGCTTATCAAGTTTGCCTTGCTTTAAGAGTTTATAAATTTGTTTTCTGCCGGTATTAAGCATTATGGATGCTTCCTTAACCGAAACAATATCTTTATACTCGGTAAACATAGTTTGATAAGCCTCGTTATAACTGGAAAAGCAAAGGGACATTAAACTACGCTCCTTTCCTTGTCCTATAGTTTCCCAACACATTATGCGGCGTGTGTGAGAGCCGCATACCGTGACGGTAAACCTGCTTTTTCAGTTGTTATCTTTCAATGCGAGTGTGATTCGCAAGATATTCGTCTAACTTTTGTCTCTTGATCAACCGCTTTGCACCAATCCATAACACAAAGTCACAATCCTCTACGTTACAAAGATTACGCATCGTGTTTTTACCGATGCCTGAATAAGCGGCGGCTTCATCGAGTGTTAAATTACTCTTCTGCCAAATGGGAACGCTAATATCTTTCATGGACACTTTACCTCCTTGTTTTATTTGCCTCCATTTCTGCCGGAGGCAAGCATAGAAACATATAACATATAAATTCTCCTTACAGGCGGTGACAGATAGCACCGCCATTACATTTTCCTTTGATTGTCCCTATATATCAATCCTGTAGATTTTCGTCAGCAGGATATTGTAGTCAATTTAAATTCTTCCTTCATCATTTTAATTAATAGCTTACTTTTTCTTCGGCTTATCAGCCAAGTAAATTCTTGTTACTTCGGTTCTGTGGTGACCTAAGTTCTCGCTTACAATCTTTCGTGCTCTGCGTGGTCTTTCTTGCAACGCTTCAGCGTAGGTTCTTTGTGCGTAGGTGTGTCTCAGACTGTGCCAAGAAATTGTCTCGGTTCTTTTCTTTTTACCGTCTTCGCTCAAATCTTCGCGGTTTTCTACCATAAAATATTTTCTGTTATAGCTCATCCAGTTCTGCAACGAACGCTTTTCTCGTTGAACGCCGCCCTTTTCGCTGCCTGAGATTAAATAATCTCTCGGGTAGCGACCTGAACACCTGGCATAGTTTAAATTATCGGTAATAATACTGCGTTGCTTTGCGCTTAAATCAATAGCCCTTGTCTGACCGCCTTTGCCTTTTATGACAAGTTGTCCGGTCTTTAATGCAGACATAAGGTATTCAACTCTCAGCGTGCAAATCTCTTCAAGCCTTAAACCAAATTCACTGGCAAAGTCAAAGCCAATAACCACGTCCTGTCGACCTTTTTCGATAGCCCACTGTCGAATACGGACAAGTTCTTTATCTAATAGCGAATGGTCTTTAACACCCGTTGCTCGTTTTGGTAGCGCCAACTTGCTATTAGGGGATAGCCTGTTTTTACTACCGGATTTTCTGTGGAAATAACGAATGCCTGACAAATCGGATTGAATTGTTGCGGCTGCATTATTTTCTTTCAAATGCTCCACATAGTCTTTGAAGTGTCGGTCTTCCACATTCTTGAAATTTTGCAGACGATAATTATCGGCTAAAAACTTACAGAACCTTTTTGTTGCTTCGTAGTACCGTGCTCTTGTTTTAAAGCTTAATTCATTGCTGTGCTTATAGATGGACTCGACTTGAGCAAGCAGGTTTTTATACAGCCCCGGGTTTAACACTGTAATATTATTAGAATCTGACATAGCAAACCGTCTCCTTTCTCCAAAAATTTTATTTCAACGCAAGAATAGGGATCAAGCCTTGCGTAAAAAGCTGTGTACGAAAAATATAAATAATAGAGAATTTTCGTCAATAAAATATCTCAGTTTTTCCTGACGAAAATAATTTTGTGTACGAAAATTTTGCCCCCTCATTTCAAAAAGAGAGTCATAAATCATTTCAAAATGAAAATAGGAACGCATTGCTCATTTCAAAATGAAAGTCATATATCATTTCGAAACGGGAATCATAAAAAATCTTTCAGCAGATTGTGCTGACCTGATATCGAAAAGTAAGTAATTTCAAACGGACGGTCAGCACAATCCTTTTTTAGGGAATGATAGTAATTTCAAAATATCATTTCAAAACTATTATCATCAGGCATATCGAAAAGTAAATCATCAATCATACAAGAGCCATATTTAATAACATCATAATTACAAATAAATTCATCTTTAAACATAATCATAGATTAATCTATAATAACCCTATATGGCTCTTAAAAGGAAAGTTCCGCAGGGCATAATACACCCACTGTCAATGGTGTGTACGAACCTTCATTTCTTACTGATTCTTTATTGACGCGGGGTATTATGCCCTGCTAATCGCGGCTCTCCGACGTCGTCTCCGAGCCGTTTCTATCTGACTAAAGTCCAATAGAAACGGCTCGGCTCCCAAAAAGAGAGTCATAAATCATTTCTAAAGGACAATCATCTATCATCATAGTAATGATAGTCATAGCACCTGCTTTGTAGTTTGTTTGTTGTTCTCTTCGGCTTCCTGCAGCTTGTCATTCATTACACGAATGACAACTTGCAGAGAGCCGAAAAGTTTTAATCTTGTCCAAGTTTTGATTAGCGCAGGTGCAACTTGCTCTCGAAAGGTAAATCATATACTCTCGAAGAGACAGTCATAAATCATCCCGAAGCAAAAGTTCTGTTCTTATATTCTGCTGTAAAATAAGGTTAGTACTTGGCTTAATCTATTTTCGCTTTAAAGCAAGATTAATAGATTTTCCGTGCGTGTTCTCTTGAATCCAAGAGTGTAAATAACCTTGTATTATTTACTGACGCTACGCCGAGTGCAAGGCATTTCAGCCCAGCCGAGACTAAACACTCGTTCGGCGGGGATTTTCATTACTGATTAAATCCCGGAAACTTCGTATGCAATTCCCTTAATGGACGGTAGCACCACCGCTTGAGCAGTTTTGTTTACCGACTTAAACTTAAAACGTCGTGGATTCATAATTTTCGTCAATAACTTATGGCTGAATCCAAGCCGCTGTTACGCACTTATTTTCGTTATTAAACTGCCATAAGTGAAGGCAGGTCGCAGTCGAACAATTCTCGTTTCGTAACGGCTCTGCTATCCGCACTCTTTAATTCACATCACCTTTGTGAAGGGCTTTGTATATCACGACTTTTCCTACTTACCTTCTTCAGACCACTGCGTGAAAGTGGGTTCTGATTTTTTACGGAAATCATAAAACCTAGCAACGTAATAGGTCGATTAAAAATGTTTCGCCTATCTTCCATGTATCACCCTGTCCGCTGCCGGAACAGTGATAGCTCTTTAGTTCCGTATTTCCACTTCTTCGGTCCTACGGATAATCAGCCTTAGAGCATCGACTGATGAAGTTATACCTTAACTTCAAAGGTTTTCTGCTAGTGATTCACAGTCTGCCGCAGAACTCAGACTGTAGCTCTCGGCACCAAAACTTTGGTACAACTAACTTACTGTGTTGTCAAATACAATCATTTTGAATACTCCTTCCTTTATGCGTTTATTTTGAACCCGTCACTTACCAGAGAACAAAACATAAAAGAAGGCAAAAAGATAACAAAAAAGCACCTACCCCGAAAGGTAAGTGCTCACTTGCAGTCCTTTTGCCTTTGCCCTATACGCAGGAACTAAGCATAACAAACAAGCGCAATTAACCCTCTCGGAACATTGCAATTTTCGTTATCTTTTAAAAACACTCCTGCTTTATTTTAAATAGGTCATTATTAGTTTAACATGGCGAAAACCCTTTGTCAACCTTGATTTTGTCACTCTTTTACTGCTCAATCCCCACTCAATAGAGTTATGTAGGGTTATGTAACGATAGTAAAGAGTTATATAAAAATTTAAATAAATTGTTAATTATAAAAAAGTTGTTTGAATTAATACAACCATATTACTAGTTTACTCTGTTGATACTCGTATGCTATTAATTCTTTCCTCTTTTTCTTCTTTTGTTTCATCCAACTCGGGCTCTGATGTCGAAAAATATTCTGGAAGTTTTAATCCACTGCTAGACACATTATGTACTATTTGTATATCTTGTTTATAAGAATCTCCACGAATATCATCAAATCTGAATTGATAAAACTCTGTTTCTTCAAGATCAACATTAAATTTTAATCGCCGAATTTCACCAGCGCCAATTACTGTATGTTTGTTATATATTGGGCTATATTCATTCTTGTCATGATTTATTTTACAAATCGAGATATCACACGCAGCATGAAAACCAACATTTTTAACATCTAAAGTTAATTTAAGCCCATGTTCATCAGTAACATAGTTGGTCTCATGAAAACAAAGGTATGGTCGCAAGTTTTTTATTTCATCTTTGTACTTTTCTTCTGTCTCTATTTTGCGTTGTTTTTTGTTGTCATTTAATTCCAACTTAATTGCAACAATTGTTGCTAATGCACCAATTATTGCTCCAATATACCCACCAAAGAAACCTGCCCATCCATCATTACTCACCTTAGAGGGATAGGTGTTTTCAAAAATTAAAATATGTAATGCTATAGGTGTCAATATAACTATTACTACAATTAGTAAAACGAATATGCCGTACTTTTTAATCCAGTTCATTATTTTCATCCTTATCTATCATTGCTATACCGTTAATTATGAGTAGCCTATTCACAGTACATACTCCTTAATATCCCCGACAAACTGATTACCACAACGCGCAAGTTCACCAAGCACACGGTAAATACCTTGCTCGGATTTATACCAATTATCTTTGGTTATTCCCATACATACAACAGGACAAACATAAAACGTTGTATTGGAGAAAGCCATCTGATAAAGCATAAGGCATCGACGTGCGTGAAAAGCCTTACAAACAATCAAAGCAGTTTTTATCTCTATACCTTTTTCATCAACGACCATTCGAGAGAGGAACGCGTTATCACGAGTATGCCTTGACTTATCTTCTCCAATAATCACATTAGCAGGCACACCGTTTTTAACAAATACATCTGTAAAAAACTCACAGTCAGATCGATAGTCGCCATTGTATATATCTGCCTTTAAGCGAACCCCGGGCCACCTGTCTCGTTTAACACTGACTCCACCTGACGGAATAAGCCACTTTGCATATCCCTTGCGATAAAGCTCGGCAGCATATTCAGGTTGTTCGGGATGGGAACCACCGGGCAGAAATATAGCATCTACCTTTTGCGGTTTATCTTCAACGAATATGAAGTTTGTTATATCTGCAATAATTTTATCATTCATATTGAGGATACCTTTTCTTAAATTCTATATTGGCTTTTTCTGTAAAAATCTTGGGTGTGGAAATTCTATTATCAAGACCGATGTTTTCCCAAGTGGCAGTCCAAATCAAATATGGTTTTAATGGGAGTTTATCTTTAACTTTCAAGTGTGCCCCGTCACGCAAGGCCAAACCATCTTCAACAATTTTCTTCATATCAAGATAAAGCCTTGCACCGGTTAAATATTCGGCATCGCCATCCATATTAATTTTTCCTTGCTGTTTTGAGTTGACAACAAGTTCTCCAGCAATATTTTTGCCAAACATAATGTAGTCGCTGAAATCTTTAGGGTCACCGAGAGCGCTGCCAATTGGCTTTTCTTCGGATATTGTTTTTTCGGACTTTAAAATATTCCAGCTTTTTAGGCAACCATCTTTTTGTATTAAATCCCAACTTTCCAGAGATGTACTATGTACAGTATATATTTGCTCACCATCTCTTAAAATTGGTTCGTCAAAACTATGACCTACGTATTTTTCTTTAGCATTTTCGAGGTCGACCTCACTGATAACAAGTATCATATTTTTGTTCTGTTTAGTGTTGAATTCAATAAAATCGCAGACAGACATCTCCCAACCGTCTGTAAAACGGCTGAATTTTATACTATATGCACAACCGTTAAAGCTACCAACCATCAGTTTATATTCTTTGCTATCGGTAAGCTGCCAAACTATCCAAGAATCATCATAAGGTTGGTTAGTAATCGGGTTTATGCTATTTTCAATAAAGTTATCAAGTCTATAAATCATAATGGTTTCCTTTGTTGCGAATCTCATTTACTTTAATTTCAACCATTTTTTCTAAAAATGGAATATCTTTTGCTGTGGGGTTGTCTATGCGAAATGTACAACCGCATACTCGATCAAAAGTTTTGCCAAACACCTTCTTAGATTGACCGCCACCACAAGAACCACAGTTGCCGCACAAATCTATATTCTTCCAAGCAATAGTCTTGATTTCTTCGTCAACAATATAATCTTCATACAACTTGCTCTCATCCGACCAAACTGTCCAAAGATTTTGAGGCTCATCAGGGTCAGCAATCGCAATAAAGCAAACACACTCATCTTTAAATTTAACCCAATAATAAATCTTGTCTTTCCAACAGTCAC
>JAZTXU010000070.1:0-2445 GCA_045636565.1 Acutalibacteraceae bacterium | reverse complement strand
CGATATGCCCTGCGGGGCGAGGGGGATTTATATCATATCGAGTTTGTGAGAACAAACATATCGAATTTTCAGCAAGGAAAATATATCGATTTTGCCGAAAGGCAAAAATATCGAATTGCAAAGCAATATATCGATAAATTATAGTTTGTCGGTCGGGTTAATTGTATCGTCAGTAAGCCTTCTCCAGCGGAGAAGGTGGCACGAGGAACGAGTGACGGATGAGGAGATAACCGTTTGAACTCTGATAAATTTTCTCTCCTCATCTACCAACATTCGTTGGTCGACAGACCCGTCCCCCTTTGTCGCTTTGCGACATTTCCCCCACACAGTGGGGGAATCTTCCCCTTCTCCGCTGGAGAAGGCTTTTTTCTAAATTAACTCACATATAAATTATAGTTTATCGCGTGCCGCGACGGTCAATCCGTGGTGCTTTTACTCTTTGCTGAATTTTTGCCCCGCTGGGAAGATATATGGATGAATTTTAGTTTTCAGGATGTTTTAAAATGTCAATTTGCCGTTTCTTGCTGTTTTTTGTTGAAAATGCCGAAAATTAAAAAAACTTAAAAAAACACTTTACAACTTTATCTTAATAAAGTATAATAACATCATCAAATAAATTACTTTAAAGGGGTAAAGAAAAATGAAAAGATTATTGGCAATTATTTTATGTTTGATTATGGTGTTCTCACTTGCTGCTTGTGGTGGAGAAACCAAGAAGGTTATCGTTGCTGAAAAAGGTTCAGCCGGTGAAGAAGTAGCTAAAACCGCTAATGATTTTAAAGACTTCCAGTATACCGCGGTTGACACTCAGGCAAAAGCTTTAATGGAAGTTAGCGCCGGAACTGCTGATGCTGCTATTGTTGACTATGTTATGTCTATCGGTTCAATCGGCAAGGGCACAGATTATGAAAAATTGGTAGTTGAAGGTGACGGTTATTCTGAAGAGGAATACGGTATCGCTTTCAGAAAAGATTCTGACCTTACCGCAAAGGTTAACGAAATCATCAGAGAATTAAAGAGCGAAGGCAAACTCACAGAAATCGCTAAAACATATAAGCTTGATGGTATTCTTTTAGGCGATGCTGAATCCGATGCTTTTGCACAGAGCGAAGAAAATTCTGATTATAAATATGTAATGGATAAAAAAGAACTTATCATTGGTTTTACATATTTCGCTCCTATGAACTATAATAATGATAAAGGTGAGTTCGTTGGTTTCGAAACCGAATTTGCTAAGGCAGTTTGTGAAAAACTCGGTGTTGAGGCAAAATTCCAGGAAATCAGTTGGGACGCTAAGGAAACCGAACTTGCAGCTAAGAATATTGACTGTATCTGGAACGGTATGACAATTACCGATGAAAGAAAAGCAAATATGAGCATTTCTATTCCTTATATGCAGAACAAGCAGGTTAAGGTAGTAAAAGCTAAATAATTTAATTTTTAATATTTATTGAGGTTAATATAATGTCTTTTCAGCAGGTTAGTTTAGATCTTGCTGCGGGATTTTTGGAAAATTGCAGGTTGTTTTTTGAAACCCTGCTTTTTTCTATTCCGCTGGGATTATTAATAAGTTTTTGTTCAATGTCAAAATTTAAACCATTGAGCATATTAACAAAGGTTTTCGTTTGGTGTATAAGAGGTACCCCACTTATGTTGCAACTTTTTGTTGTGCTATATGTTCCGGGACTTGTTTTTGAAATGCCCATGCGAAACAGAATGTTGGCGGCTTTAATTGCTTTTGTAATAAACTATGCGTGCTATTTTTCTGAAATTTTCAGAGGTGGCATAGAAAGCATTCCAAAGGGTCAGTATGAAGCAGGTCAGGTATTAGGCCTTACTAAAACACAGATTTTCTTTAAAATAGTTTTGTTACAGGTAGTTAAGCGTATAGTACCACCCATGAGTAATGAAATCATTACACTTGTTAAAGATACTTCTTTGGCTCGAGTTATTGCAATTAGTGAAATTATTCACGTTGCAGAACGGTTTACAAGTAACGGTATTATATGGCCGTTGTTCTATACTGGTGCTTATTTCCTTATTTTCTGCGGCGCATTAACCCTTCTTTTCGGTTATATAGAAAAGAAACTCAGCTACTTTAATTAGGAGGTCGAAACGAATGTCTGTTTTAGAAGTAAAAGGAATAAAGAAAAGTTTCGGCAAAACTGAGGTTTTAAAGGGAATTGACTTTTCACTCGAAAAGGGTGAGGTTCTCTCTATTATCGGTTCTTCGGGAAGCGGAAAAACCACCCTTCTTCGTTGCCTTAATTTCTTGGAAATGGCTGATAACGGCGAAATTATGGTTGACGGCAAGGTTATATTTGATGCAACCGCAAGTAAACTAACCGATACGGAGATTCGTGAAAACCGTCTGCATTTCGGGTTGGTTTTCCAGTCCTTTAACCTTTTCCCACAATATAATGTTTTGGAAAATATCACTTTGGC
>JAZTXU010000069.1:0-1517 GCA_045636565.1 Acutalibacteraceae bacterium | reverse complement strand
ACTTTCAAGCCACACCGTTTGCCAAATTCCCGAAACGGGGGTATACCACATTCCACCGCGTTTACTGCTTTGCTTGCCGTAAGGTAAAATTTTATCATCGAGCCTGTCCGTCACCTTAACAACAATGATGTTAGTATCTGCCAAATAATCGGTTATATCAAAGCAAAAGGCTTCGTAACCGCCTTTATGACTGCCAACAAAATTGCCGTTTATAAAAACCTCTGCTATTTGGTCAACCGCGCCAAAGTGTAGCAAAAGTCTTTCTTTCATAAATCCAACAGGCAGAGTAAATTGAGTTTTATACCAAAAAACAGTATCCTCACTAAAGGTTTCGTTAATGCCTGAAAGCAAGGACTCTATCGGGTATGGAACAAGTATTTCCTTTGTGTATTCCTGCGGCTGCTCGCCTTGTGTTACGGCAAAATTCCATTTTCCGTTAAGGTTGAAAAACGAGTCTCTTTTAAGCGCAGGTCTTGGGTATATATCCCAAGGCTTATCGCCAATTTCACAAGCTCGATTTGTATATAATTTTGCAAATTCACTCATAAATAACTTCCTTTCGGTGCTAATTAAAATTTACCACAATATAAAGTCTTTGTAAAGAGCTATGACAAAAGTAATGATATTTCATTGACATTATAATACTAAAACATTATAATGAATACATAGTAATTATTTGCTTTAGGAGTTGAAACTAAAATGAATACCGTTAAATTTTCTGTTTTTACAGACCTTCATTATTTGCCCGGAATTTTTTATACCGAGGCTGAAAAAAGACTCGAAGAAATTGCCGATAGAGCAATAAAAAATGATGTTGATTTTATGATTCATTTGGGGGATATCAGCCACTGTCCAAGTAAGGATAAGGCAATTGTTGACCAGTTTGATGCAATACCTCTTGAAACATATCATTGCATTGGTAACCATGAATGTCAGGATGATACATACGAAGCAGTTTTAGATGTTTTCGGCTTAGAAAAAGGCTATTATTATTTTGATAAAAATGGTTTCAGATTTATTGTTTTAGACCTTAATTATATGAGGGAAGATGGTAAGGCAGTTCATTATAATTTGGGCAATTATTTCAGAAGAAAGCCCGGCACACAGCTTGTAACCTTTGAGGAAGAACAACTCAAATGGTTTGAGGAAACTGTTATGACATCACCATATCCTTGTGTTTTATTCAGCCACCACAGTTTAGAGCATATCAATAATGGTATGTCTATTACAGAGCTTAAATCTGTTTGGGAGCTTTTGGAAAAATTAAATAGTGATAAAAAGCGTGTTATTATGGCGGTGAACGGTCACCACCATAAGGATAATTTAAGAATTTTCAAGGATATTGTTTTCTTTGATTTAAATTCCGCTTCTTATGATTGGATTGATGATGCTCATAGTGGGAAATATCCTAAAGAAATGTATGAAGAGTTTGTTTTAGCAGGAAATACCTTGGTTTATAAAGACCCAATTCATGCAATAATCACATTAAGTGATGATGGTCATATAAAAATTGAAGG
>JAZTXU010000068.1:0-5179 GCA_045636565.1 Acutalibacteraceae bacterium | reverse complement strand
TATGGTGGGTTCACAACGAAGCCTTAATAGCTACATTGTTAGCTTTAAACATAACGGGAGACGCATACTATGAAGAATGGTATGAAAAATTACACGATTATGTGTTTACCCATTTCCCCGATAAAGAATACGGAGAATGGTATGGTTATCTTCATAGAGATGGCAGTATTTCACATGAACAAAAAGGTTCAATGTGGAAAGGCCCCTATCATTTAATAAGAGCGATGATACTATGCGAAAAGATACTTATTGATACCGAAAAAGGAAAAATTTCTGATAATTTACTTTGATTGTATATAGTTAAAACCTAGAACAATGTAGTTCATCACGAAATATTTTGAAATATTGGTATAATTAAACGGACAGCGTTGGCTGTCCGTTTTGGTTTATAAAAGTATTCAAAACATCATCTGTTCCATATATTCGTCTGCAAATACGGGATTTGCGGAAAGTTCTAAAACCTTTGCATTATTTGCAAGGGTTTTGGCTTTTTCTCGCAAATCGTTATTTAATAAAAGCATAGCCGCACCGCTTAAAGCTGCATTTCCCTCAACATTTACTTTATCTACAAGAGTATTTGGAATAAGTCCTATTCTTCCTGCATTTTCCATATTAAGATAGCTTCCGAATCCGCCGGCTATATGAAGTGTTGAAATATCATTGTGCGAAATTTCAGTTTCTTTAATAAGGGTATTTATTCCGGCACATATTGCGCTTTTTGCAAGCTGTACCATACGGATATCCTTTGCGGTAAACTTGACAGGATGTGCTATGACTGTGGGGTCATTTTCAAGGTACCCTGTTTCATCAAGTAGTCCGTTTTCGAGTAGACATGCTACCGCATCAATAAGTCCGCTACCGCATATACCCTTTGGAGTAGTATCACCTATAATGTGCGCTTCGATTTTACCGTCCTTTAAAGAAACACGGTCAATAGCGCCGTTCTCACTTCGCATACCCATAGAAATACCTACTCCCTCAAAAGCGGGCCCCGCCGCGGTTGAGGATACAGTTAATTTGCCGTTGTTTATTAGTGCGATTTCACCATTGGTGCCAATATCGGCAAGTAGTTCAGTTTTTTCGGTGTTATACATCCCGGTTGAAATTAAGGCACACACTATATCTGCGCCGACAAATGCAGAAATGCACTCAGGAAGATAAACAGGTGTGTCGGTTTTCAAATTAGATAATCCGATATATTTTGCAGTATACGTTTTGCCGAATAATTCGTTTGCTTTAAACGGAGCGTGAGAAAGCGGCTCGGTAGATGTTTTAGTCATCAAATAAAGCATAACCGTATTGCCTGTAATTACTATTCCGTCTATATCACAAGTAGAAATGTTTGATTTCTTGGCAAGCTCATCAATAGTTTCATCTAATGCGCTGACAATGGTTTGTGATAACTCAACACTATCGCCTTTTAATGCTGCCTCGATTCTGGATACAACATCTGCACCGTAAACCGATTGGGGATTAAGCATACAACTTTGAGCTAAAGTTTCACCCGAAGTATTATAAATAGCGGCGGCTATAGTGGTAGTACCAATATCAATAGCAACACCGTAATTTGAGAATGAAGGGTTAAGGGTGAATTCTGCCATTGCTCCGCTTGTTAAGATTTTATTTTCACTTGAGGTTTTAACGGTTTCAACCTCGCAGTTGCCTTCAATGACCGTCATACAAGCAAGTCTTATACCGCGGTTTAATTCTTCAATGTTTAAATGCTCTATTTCGGCGGTTGTGGGTTCGGATAATTTACCGTGAGCTTTAACTTTGCATTTTCCACACTTTCCGTGACCTGCACAGGGCATATCAATTTTGAGAACAGAAGAAAGTTTTGCACCAATCAGGGCAGAATGTTCCTTGCCGTTTATTATAACACGGGCATAGTTTCTGGTTTCTTTCATATTTTCACCGTTTTGTAAAAGCGTTCCTCAAAATTTGAGAAACGCTTTTTTAGTTATATGTATTATGCTTTACAGAATTCTGCGGCAGCGTCAGCAGCGCTTGCAGCATCAGAGGTATAACAGTCAGCACCTATCTGCTTGCAGAAATCATCTGTAACGGGAGCACCGCCAACCATAATCTTAACCTTATCACGAATACCTGCTTTTTCGGCAGCCTTAACAACCGTCTCCATAACGCCCATAGTTGTAGTAAGCAGGGCAGAACAACAGATTATCTGACAGTTTTCATTGATGGCTGCTTCAATAAACCTTTCAGGGGCAACATCTGTGCCAAGGTCAACAACTTCGAGACCTTTGCCTTCCATCATCATTTTAACAAGGTTTTTACCGATATCGTGAAGGTCGCCCTGAACGGTGCCTATGCATACCTTACCTGCGGATTCAATACCCAAGGAAGCAAGGTGCGGTTTCAAAACTTCGGTACCTGTATTCATAGCGCGAGCTGCTACCAATACCTCAGGTACATAAACTTCATTGTTCTTGAACTTTTCGCCTATGATACCCATACCATGCAAAAGACCTTCTTCAAGGATTACAGAAGAATCAATACCTTCTGCTAGCGCCTGCTCAACAAGGGACTTAACATCTCTGAATCTGCCTTTTTGAAGTTTTTCGGAAATTTCTGCTATAATACTCATATGTAAATACTCCTCAAAATATTTTTGTTATAAAAATTATACCATATACATTTAAAAAAGTATATAGGGTTTAGGTGTATTTTTTGATTTTTTGGAAATAAAACCATATAAATTATATGTATTTGTTGAAAAACGGCTATATAATATGTATAATTACAATATACTAATTGCATAGGTGAAAAAATGAATTATAACGAAACACTAGAATATATACACTCTTTGGGTCAGTTTTCTATGCCCGCGGGACTTACAAGAATCAAAGAAGTTCTTACAAAACTCAGTAACCCACAGAACAACTTTAAATCAATACATATAGCAGGAACCAACGGAAAAGGTTCTGTTTCGGCAATGTTGAGTTCAGTTTTCAAAACGGCAGGATATAAAACAGGATTGTTTATATCACCTTTTATAATTGATTTCAGAGAGCGAATACAGATAAGCGGCGAATATATATCACAAGAAGATTTATGTGATTATGCAGAAAGAATCAAAGCCACAAATGTTGCCCTCACGGAATTCGAGTTTATAACTGCTTTGGCTTTTCTTTATTTTAAAGAGAAGAATATTGATATTTTAATTTGCGAAACAGGTCTCGGAGGCAGATTTGACGCTACCAACACACTTGATAACCTCGCGTGTGCGGTGATTACTAAAATCGGTCTTGACCACACTGCAATACTGGGAGATACATTCGGGGAAATTGCTGCCGAAAAATGCGGTATTTTAAGAAATTGCCCCACAGTAACTTCGCCTAATCAGGAAAGATCTGCGCTTGGGGTTATTAAAAAAGCGGCAACCGATTTGATTATACCCGATTTGGATGAGCTGAAAATAGTAAGCTCGGATATTAGCGGCAACACCTTTATATATAAAGGAAGCGAATATACTATTTCGCTTTGCGGTGAATATCAGGTCGAAAATGCAATTACCGTTATTGAAACGCTTGGTGTTTGCGGATATGAAATTCCCTATAATATAATGTGTAGGGGACTAAAAGAAACATTTTTTCCCGCAAGAATGGAAGTGATTTGCAATCAACCTTTGATAATACTTGACGGTGCTCACAATCCCGACGGTGCAAAGGTGCTTTCAAAAGAACTCGAAAAGTATTCGGGTGAGGTTACTGCAATAATTGGAATGATGAAGGATAAGGATTATGAAGAGTTTTTAAATAATACCCTTTGTTTTTGTAAAAATGCGGTTGCGGTAACTGTTACTGATATGCCTCGTTCTTTATCTGCTGAAGAACTATATAATATCGCAAGTAAGATTTGCGACTGCGTAACTGCGGAAAATTTGGCGAATGCGATAGATGTTGCAATTGAAAAATCAGGTGGTAAACCTATATTTATATTCGGCTCATTATATCTTGCATCTGCCATAAGACCCATATTAAAAGAAAAATTTTAATCGACAACTGGAATCGACAAATATTTTAAGGACAAGCCTTTATTATAGAAATATATGAGGCTTGTCCTTAATTTTTTTGGAGGTGATGAAATGTCGGTAGAAATAAATGTTACGGGAGAAGTGGTTACAGCTTACCTTGGCGGAGAAATTGACCACCACACCGCAAAACAGATGCGTGACAGCATTGACAATGCTGTTGAACTCAATATGCCAACACTTCTTATTCTTGATTTTAAAGATGTAAGTTTTATGGATAGTTCGGGAATAGGTCTTGTGATGGGAAGATACAGAAATCTTATAAAGTCGGGAGCGGAACTTCATATAACGGGTGCCCCACCGCAAATTCACAAAATGCTAAAACTTGCGGGAATAGAAAAATTAGCAAAACTTGAAGGAAGGTAAATTGAATGAAAGTAAATAACAAATTTTCAATGACATTATTATCACGCTCGGCAAACGAAAGTTTTGCCAGGGCTTGTGTGTCAGCTTTTGCAACTCAACTTGATCCAACACTTGAAGAGATTAGCGATATTAAAACCGCGGTTTCTGAGGCGGTGACAAACTGTATAGTCCACGCATATAAAAACGGGCTCGGTAATATTTACATAACGGCAGAACTTTTGGAATCTAACATTATAAAAATAAAAATTAGGGATAAAGGTTGCGGTATTGAAAATATAGAAAAAGCAATGGAACCGCTCTACACTACCGTTGGCGGAGAAAGAGCGGGTCTTGGCTTCGCGGTAATGCAAAGTTTTATGGATAAAATCTTGGTACGCTCGGTTTGCGGTAAAGGAACAACTATTACAATGTATAAAAAAATAAGCCGCAGGTTTAACAGCAATGCTTAAAGAAAAAATTAAAAGGGATAGTTTTATAGAAGAAAATTTAGGTCTTGTTCATTCAATTTGCAAAAGATTTGTTGGCAGAGGAATCGAATACGATGATTTGTATCAAGCAGGATGTATAGGGCTTATAAAAGCGACCGACGCTTTTGAAGAAGAAAGAGGATTAATGTTTTCCACCTATGCCGTTCCTGTTATTATGGGCGAAGTCAGAAGATTGTTTCGAGATGGGGGAGCAATAAAGGTTTCACGCTCGGTTAAGGAATTATCTTTTCATATAAATCGAAAGCGTGAGGTTCTTGAACAAAAATTCAACCGC
>JAZTXU010000067.1:0-3182 GCA_045636565.1 Acutalibacteraceae bacterium | reverse complement strand
TTAAATGCTGACGCATTTTTTATTGTCCTTGATTTATAAGATTTCTCTTAAGAATCGTCGGGTCCTTATTTCTTCGTTGTTTAATTTTCAAGGTCCGTTTTGTGCCCCCTCTTTAGGGCGCCTGATTATAATACCACAACCATTTACATTTGTCAACACTTTTTTTAACTTTTTTTAAAAAATTTTTCAACTTTTTTCAAAGCCACAATATGTTGGGTTTTTTAGGCTTTTCAACCACATTTTTCACATAATTACTCGAAATTTCTTTCAAAAAACTTATCTGAAAATAATATAATTATGTGTTTTTTCTACTACAATATACTTTTCTTTTCCGCAACAATCGCACTTTTCGAGTTTCCTTGTTATTTCAAGCGTGATGCTCGAATCCTCTTTACCTATTAACCGTTCATAACATTCGATACACAATTTTCTTTTCGGTTCTTCCCAAAACATACATGTCTCCTCCTGACAAAAACATTTTAAGGGATTTTCCCTTAAAAGTAAATAAGAGATTTTCCCTTAAGGCATAATACTTTTAGAGGTGACCGAGAATGAAAACAAGAATCAGAGATTTGCGCGAGGACAACGATTTGACCCAAAAGCAATTATCCGAGATGTTACAGATTCATCAAACAACATACTCCGATTATGAAATCGGAAAATTAAATGTTCCCGCAGAGGTTTTGATTAGGTTGGCAAAATTTTATAAAACAAGCGTTGATTATCTTTTATTTGTGACCGATAATCCCACACCTTACAGCTAACCTCGCGCGCACGCGTGCGCGTATATATTATATGTATATATTAAAGGAATAAATTAATTTTAAAAAACAGTTGACTTTTATCGCGATAATATATATAATTAGTAGGCTATCGGTTTGTATGTAAGCTGCGTAGCAGCGCGGGGCACAAAACCGCACATTTTACATTCAATTAAATATCCTATATGTCGAGGCGTGGCTTGTGTTTGGTAGTTTTTGCCCGAGCGCTCGCAGTGCGAGATGCAGCGAGGAGCAAAAAGGCGCCGCGGTCAAAACTTTTAGGCGCTCCAAGCCTTAAAAAGTTTTGGGTACCGCAAGTGTAAGCTGCGTAGCAGCGCGGGATGCAAAACCGCACATTTTACATTCAATTAAATATCCTATATGTCGAGGCGTGGCTCAGTTTGGTAGAGCGCTGCGTTCGGGACGCAGAGGCCGCAGGTTCGAATCCTGTCGCCTCGACCATAACTCTTTAAGGTTGATTCAAAACGAATCGGCCTTAATTTTTTGTGCTTTTTAAGAATATTTGAATTTTTCGGTTTTATATGTTATAATATTCCAAAATACTTTCTCAAAGCGAGGTTGAGCCAAGTGAAAAAGGTTTTATCCCTTTTAATGGTGGTGTTTATAGCCGCAACGGTTTATTTTTACTTTTTTGATCAAGACAAAACTTCCGCGAATGAAAGCGAACTTCTTGAAGTGGTCGAAAAAAATCCAACCCTTTACCCCGTTTATCACAGGTTGCCAGAAGACGAAAAGGAAATTTACATAAAAATCTGTGCTGCAACCCAAAATTTTGAAGACACCATATCCAGAGTGTATAAAGGCGATTCTAAAATTGAGGTGGAAAACTTTGTTGACTCATTAAAGGATTCGCTTTATCAGGAGATAGCATATGAACACCCGGATATATTCTGGTATGACCCCTATAATTTTGAGGCGCTTATTTCAGTAAACAGCAAAGGTGAATATTTTCTGGATATCAAGCCCTCGTATCTGTTCACCAAAGAAGAAGCCGAGGAAATGACCGAAGAGTTTGACAACAAGGTGCAAAAAATCGCCTCTGTTGCGAAATCGAAGCCGAATATTTATGAGCAGGTGCTTTATATTCACGATTATATCGTAAAAAACTGCGTTTATGATGATGAAACATATAAGAAAGCTGATTTTAAGAGTTCTGCAATAAACGCTTACGGTTGCCTTGTTGAAGGCAAAGCGATTTGCAGCGGATACGCCATGGCATTCAACGCAGTTATGAAACAACTTAGCTTTGAGGTTGGCGTTGAGTTCAGTTCTTATGACGGCATATCAATTTTCAAGGAAGAACACGTTTGGAATTACTGCAAATTAGATGACGAATATTACTATTTTGATTTAACCTGGGACGATGGCGACCCCAATTCCGAAAACTATAAATTTGCCGAATATAATCACAGTTATTTTGCCATAACAAAGGATGAACTTGAATCTGCACGTATGACACTCTCCCCCAAGGCTCCCACTCCCGAGTGTAACGGCACAAAATATAATTATTTTGCATATAACAATCTGAACTTTAATGTGTATAATTTCAATTCTGTGAAAAACGCGATTTTATCACGTGACAGTCAGGGTGCGGTGGAACTCAGATTTGACAGTTACGGTGAACTTTTAAAAGCCGAACGTGATTTGCTCACAAACGGCAGAATATCCGAAATTTTCCCGAGCGCAGAAACTTACAGATATTACACAAGCAAATCCAAATTACAGTTATATATCTTTTTGGATAATTATTCTCTATTCTAACCGAGGTAAAAAAATGAAACAGAATGTTAAAAATATTCTTTTTAGTTTGATAGTGCTGTTTTTTGTGGCTATTTTCAACTCCATCTGCTTTATAGGCGCAAGGGATGCTGATAAAGTTTACGAAAGCCGCGGCACAAGTGTTGAATTGATAGCCGTTATTACAAGTTCTGATAAATACACAGAAATTGATGAAGGTTTTGAAAGAGATTATTGGCACGCCAATGTTTCTTATGATTATGACGGCGAACATTATAGCGGCGTGTTTTACAGGAGTTATTCAAGCGAGCCAACACTTGGAAAAGAGGTTAAAGTGAAGATTAATCCGGATAATCCGAATGAACTTCTACCCACAAGCGGTGAACTCGCAATATGGTTTGTGGTGGCACCTGTTTTTCTTGCGATTATAACCTATGTGGTTTATGAAGTAGCCAAAAATTTTGTGGAAACACTTATGAAAAAAGAAGGGGAAAACAATCCCGTCGCCAGAAATATTGCTATTGTATTTTCAGCATTGAAACTTATCTGTGAAAGCCTTGTTTTCTATGCCACAAACGATTCATTCGCCTTTGGCATTATTGCCGTTATTGCTGTGGTAATTCTCGCGGTGTTCTTAAGCATTTATAAACGACGCCGCAAAGC
>JAZTXU010000066.1:0-6011 GCA_045636565.1 Acutalibacteraceae bacterium | reverse complement strand
GTTGTTATTTTAGCGGGTGAAACCCGTGCCGCAAAGGTACTAACCTCTGAACTCAACGAAAAAGGTTTTAATGCGGTGTTTTTGGAAAATCCCGATGAGGTTGTTGAGGGTGTTACAGTCACTGTTGGCGGTATTTCAAGCGGATTTGAAATTCCTTCGCAAAAGTTTATGCTTATTACCCACCGCTATATTGCAGGTGAGGTAAAACGCAAGCGTAAAAGACCTAAAAATGCTCAGGAAATAGGCTCCCTTGATGAATTGCGCCAAGGCGATTATGTGGTACACGAGGCACACGGAATAGGTGTTTTTGATGGCATAAACCGCATCACAACCTCAGGAGTTACAAAGGATTATATTAAAATCAAATATGCTAAGAGCGATGTTTTATATGTGCCCGTAACCCAGCTTGATTTGGTTTCCCGTTATATCGGTGCTGCAAGTGAGGAAGGCGGTATAAAACTCAACCGTCTTGGCGGTGCCGAGTGGCAGAAAACCCGCCGAAGAGTAAAAGCGGCAGTTCGTGATATGGCAAAGCAACTTACGGCTTTATATGCTAAAAGAATGTCTATAAAGGGTTATGCTTTTAGTCCGGATACCGATTTGCAAAACGATTTTGAAAGGCGATTTGAGTATGATGAAACCGATGACCAACTTCGTTCAATAAACGAAATAAAGCGCGATATGGAACGAGAGGTGCCAATGGACCGCCTGCTTTGCGGTGATGTTGGTTTCGGCAAAACCGAGGTGGCTTTGCGTGCGGCATTCAAGTGTATCAGTGAGGGCAAACAGTGTGCCTTGTTAGTCCCCACCACAATACTTGCAATGCAACATTATAACACAATAATCCGCCGATTCGGTGAGATGCCCGTAACGGTTAAACTTTTAAACCGTTTTGTAACTCCCAAAAATCAAGAAAAAATTATTCGTGACCTTAAATGCGGCAGAGTGGATATGGTTGTGGGCACGCATCGCCTTATTTCAAAAGATGTCTCATTCAAGGATATCGGACTTGTTATAATAGATGAAGAACAACGTTTCGGCGTGGCGCAAAAGGAAAGGCTTAAAGAACTTTATCCCTTTGTGGATATACTCACTTTAAGCGCAACCCCTATTCCGAGAACGCTCAATATGGCAATGTCGGGACTTCGTGATATGTCTTCAATTGATGAAGCACCGGGCGACCGACACCCCGTTCAGTCTTATGTGCTTGAATATAATATGGGGGTTGTGATTGACGCCATAAATAAGGAAATAAGGCGTGGTGGTCAGGTTTATTATCTGCACAACAGAGTGGAAACCATCACACGCACCGCCACAAGGCTCAAACAAAAATTGCCACCCGAGGTTAATATTGGAATTGCTCACGGTAAAATGACCGAGGATGAGCTTACAAATGTGTGGAAGCAGTTGCTCGAACATGAAATAGATGTCCTTGTTTGCACCACTATTATTGAAACGGGTGTGGATGTGCCTAATGCTAACACACTTATTATCGAGGATGCAGATAAAATGGGTCTGGCACAACTTCATCAGTTGCGCGGCAGAGTTGGTCGCTCGCCGAGAAGAGCATATGCATATTTCTGTTTTGGGCAGAATAAGCAACTGTCAAATATTGCCTCAAAAAGACTCGAAGCTATAAGAGAATATACCGAATTCGGAGCGGGTTTTAAAATCGCAATGCGTGACCTTGAAATAAGGGGAGCGGGAAGTATTTTAGGCGGTGATCAGCACGGAAATATGGAGTCGGTAGGATATGATATGTATCTTAAATTACTTTCCGAAGCGGTTAATGAAGAAAACGGTGAAATGCCGAAAGATGATATTCCCTGTACCATTGACCTCAATGTTTCAGCACACATACCTGAAAGTTATATCGAATCACTCTCTGCAAGACTTGGCATTTACAAAAGAATTGCCAATATAAAAACCGAAGAGGATTCAAGTGATGTAATCGATGAACTTTGTGACCGTTTTGGGGAGCCACCCGGGGCGGTTATGGGGCTTATAGATATAGCGGTGCTTAGAAATAAAGCTGCTGCGGCAGATATTGCCGAAATCACAGGTACAGCAAACACCGCAATTTTGCATATAAATTCAATAAAACCCGAAGTTATGGCGAAACTTTCTGCGTTTTTCGGCAGCAGATTTATGCTTAACGCTTCAGGTAAGCCTGTTTACACAATAAGATTGTCAAAGGGTCAAAAAATGTCCCAGCTTGTAACCGAACTTGGTAAGGCTTTATAATGATTATCGGCTCTATGTTGCAAAAAACGTCTTAAAACGTTATTTTGCAACTTCAAAGAATTCGCAGTCGAAATAAGGCTTTGCCATATTTCGACATACACATAGTCATTATAAAAATAAGCGGAAGAAACTTGAACTTTCAAGATTCTTCCGCTTTTAGTTTTATCTATAATGCAGAATATTGATGTTAGTAATCATATCGGTAATCGTATTTATAATTATCCAGATCGTAAACTACAATAGGGTCATAATAATGAACTACATGTGATTTCTCACCATCGTTGTCATATTCAGTTGATGATTTTAAAATTCCGTTTTCATCATATTTATATTCAGTTTCATATCCGTTTTCTTCTGTCACGTCATCGGAATAGATGAAATGATAATTTATTTCTTTGATTACATTGCCGTTGCTGTCATATTCGTATTTGAATCTGTCACTATTGAAATAAAATTTATCATCGAATGTACCTTTGCTAAAATATGTAGTTAAATCACCTTTTTCGTTGTATTCGCGTTTGTATTTGACTTGACCGTCATCGTCGTATTCAACATTAAGTTTTATATTACCATTACTATATTGTTCGTTTTTGTAAGTAACTTTACCATTTTCATTATAGCTGAGGGTAAGTTTGAGATTGCCGTTACTGTAATATTCGTGTTTGATTTCATTATAAAAATCACCGTTTTCATAATTGGCTATGGCGTGTATCATTCTTCCTTCGTTGTCATACTCGTATTTGTACTTGTATGTACTTTCTTCATCAATATTTCCATATTCATCATAATTTATTGAACTGATAATATATCCATTATCATTAAATTTGTGATGACTACTTTTAGTACCATTGTAATAAGTTATTTTTTCTATTAATACATTATCTTTATTATATTTGTTTTCGTATTTGTATTCATATTCAATATTGTTATATTCATCGTAATCAATTTCTCGGGTTTTGTTTCCGTGAATATCATATTCAAACATGGCTTTATCCAATGTTATATCTTCAGCATTACAAAAAGTATATGTTTTCTTTTTGACTCTGCCATCTTTATAATATTCATAGTCATAATATTGTTTATCGGACATTTCGTTATTGGAATATTTTGATTCATAAATTTTATTTCCGTATTTATCAAATCTGCGTTTATAAGTATAGGAATCTTCTAATTCTCCGTCTGAATAATTAAATGATTCGGTTTTGCCGTATTCAATATGAAATTTTTTTAATAGAGTATAACTATCTTTAAAATCACCGCTTTTCTTAAGTTCCAAATATGCTTTTGTGTAATCTTTTTGTTCAATATAATCCTTGGCTTTATAATAATGATAAGTAGGGATAAAGAAGTTAATGGTTGCAAACGCAAGACTTATAACAACCACTAAAGAAATTACAGCGGCAATAATTCCTTTTTTGTGTGAAGATAAGAATTTTTTAAATTTTGAGACGGGGGCGGGAATAACCACTGTTTCACCACAATTTTGACAAAAGCATTCGGTATCTTCTTTTTCCTTGCAGGTTGTGGGAACTATAATTTCTTCGAAATTGTGAATATGATCATTCTGTTTCATCATAACACCTCATCCGTTTTGATTTATTAATATAATTATTGCATAATTTTTTCTTTTTTTCAATAGGAATAACCGCAAAATTAAAAATAAAAAATTTAGTTAACTGAAATAGTTAATCTTTGTAAATTGCTTTGGGGTTGAATCTGTTATTTCTTAAAGTTTTTTCAAAAATGTTCATTAATTTTGCCAAAACACAGAAAATCAAGGGTGAAATTTGAGAAAATTTGCAAAAAATGTGGTTTTTATGTTAATTATTTCTTTGTTTTTGTTTTTTTATCTTTGAAAAGTGTTGACTTTTATTATTTTTTGGTGTATATTATATATGTGTTATTTTAGGAGGTTTGTATATGAAAAAGGTTTATACTGCTGAAATAAAAAAATCTGACCGTATCGTAAGGCTTATTGACGATTTGTATTCGGGCACACCCACCATTGAATCAACACGTGCCGAAATTTTAACCGAAAGCTTTAAGAAAACAGAAGGATTATCTATATATTTAAGAAGGTCTCACGCTTTTCGTGCCATGGCTGAAAAGTTGCCCGTAGTTATCCGTGACGACGAGCTTATTGTTGGTTGCAACTGTGAAGCTAGGCGCGGATGCCCCACTTTCCCCGAGTATTCAAATAAATGGCTTGAGGATGAGTTTGAAACAATAGCAACACGAAGCGCTGATGCTTTCTATATTTCTGACGAAACTGCAAAGAAACTCCGCGAGGTACATAAATATTGGCAGGGAAGAACTACAAGTGAGCTTGCAACCTCTTATATGACCCCTGAGGCAATAGCCGCTATTGAGCATAATATCTTTACCGTTGGTAATTATTATTACAATGGTATCGGACATGTTAGTGTTGATTATGCCAAGGTTTTGAAAATCGGCTTCATGGGTATTTATAATTACGCTAAGAGCGAGCGCGATAAATGCAATATGTATGATAAGGATTATGCAACCCGCTATAATTTCTTATCCTCTGTTATGGAAAGCTGCGAGGCGGCAATTATCTTTGCAAAGCGTTACAGCGAGGCTGCTCGTAAGATGGCGGATGAATGTACCGATATGGCAAGACGCAAGGAGCTTCTTACCATTGCGGAAATTTGTAATAAGGTTCCTGAAAACGGCGCAACAAGCTTCCATGAGGCTTGTCAGTCTTTCTGGTTTGTGCAGTTACTTATTCAGACCGAATCAAGCGGTCACTCAATTTCTCCCGGTAGATTCGACCAATATATGTATCCTTATTATATAAAGGATATTGAAAGCGGAAAAATCACACGCGAGTTTGCTCAAGAGCTTATTGACTGCGTTTGGGTTAAGCTTAACAGTTTAAATAAGGTGCGTGATGCACTTTCTGCTGAAGGCTTTGCGGGTTACAGTATGTTCCAGAATCTTATCGTAGGCGGTCAGGATTCAAACGGTATTGATGCTACAAATGATTTATCATTTATGTGTATTTCGGCTTCAATGCATGTAAATCTTCCTCAGCCTTCACTTTCAATGCGTGTATGGAACGGCACTCCGCACGACCTTTTGGTTAAAGCGGCAGAGCTTACTAAAACAGGTATTGGTCTTCCTGCTTACTATAATGACGAGGTTATTATTCCGGCTCTTATTTCAAGAGGTTTATCTTTACAAGATGCGCGTGACTATTGTGTAATCGGTTGCGTTGAGCCTCAAAAGGGCGGTAAAACCGATGGTTGGCACGATGCAGCATTCTTTAATATGTGCCGTACACTTGAGCTTGTTTTCTCAAACGGTGTTGATAAGGGAGTGCAGATTGGTCCTAAAACAGGTACTCTTGCTGACCTTGATACTTATGATAAATTCTTTAACGCTTACAAAGAGCAGATGGATTATGCTATCAAGCTTATGGTCAATGCAGATAACGCGGTAGACTTTGCTCATATGGAGCGTTGTCCGCTTCCTTTTGTTTCATCAATGGTTGATGATTGTATCGCAAGAGGAAAATCCGCTCAAGAAGGCGGTGCGGTTTATAATTTCACAGGTCCTCAGGGCTTTGGTATTGCGAATGTGGCTGATGCTTTATATGCAGTAAATGAGCTTGTTTATAAAACAAAAACCGTAACCTTACAGGAATATGCTGATGCTCTTAAAAACAACTTCGGTAAAGAGCATACCGAGGCTTACGCTAAGGCACTTACAGTTGAGGTTGTAAAAGAAATAATTTCAAAGGGCTA
>JAZTXU010000065.1:0-1704 GCA_045636565.1 Acutalibacteraceae bacterium | reverse complement strand
CAGGTTATGGCAGAGCTTAAAAGCGCATTCAGACCTGAATTTTTAAACCGTGTGGACGATACCATAGTCTTTTCAAAGCTTACAGAAGCGGAGATAGAGGAAATTGCAGAAAAAATGCTTGTGGGTCTTAATACAAGACTTAAAGGGTTAAATATCACCCTTAAATGCGATGAGAGTGTAAAATCGGCTTTGGCTAAAATCGGTTTTGATGCGGTTTACGGTGCAAGACCGCTACGTCGCGAGATTCAAAGCAAAATTGAGGATGCTTTAAGTGAAAAAATTCTTGATGGAAGCGTAAAAAACGGTGATAATGTATTTTGCCGATATAGAGATGGCGAGTTTGTTTTTGAGAAGAATTAAAAAATAATTTGTTTGTTGCTCTGAAAGGACACGGTTTTTAAAATTATGTCCTTTCAGAGCATTGTTTTTTATCTTGAAGTGATATATAATGTGGGCATATAAATTAAAGTTTGGGTGATGTTTATGAAAATCAAATTAATCGGTGAACCCAGAGTTATTATGAGTAATCCTCATTCTAATTTTAATTATTTTGCTTGGCCGAGTGCTGTGAGACTTCAAAACGGTTTGATTGCGGTTGCGGCTTCGGGATTCAGAGTGGGTCACATCTGCCCGTTTGGTAAATGCGTCATTTCTTTCAGTTCGGATGAGGGTGAATCCTTTTCTTTACCTGCACCGGTGATTGATACTGTGCTAGATGACCGTGATGGAGGACTCTGCACGTTTTCGGATAGCGGACTCATAGTTACATCCGTCAATAACACAACATCAAAGCAGAGAGAATGGGCAGAAGAAGTGGTGTACTCATCAGGTGTGCGTAATGAAATGATTAAAGCTTACCTTAATACCGTGAAACCGGAAGATGAGGCGCGCGACTTAGGTAATCCTTACCGTGTGAGTTATGACTATGGCAGAACTTTCGGTGAGATTTTTCACGCCCCAGTAACATCACCTCACGGACCCATTGAACTTAATGATGTAACAATTCTTTGGGTTGGCAGAGCAGAGGATACCTTGGGTGCCGATAAAAAATATGAACATCCCGAAAAGATTCAGGCTTATAAAATAGGGCTTGACGGAAAATGCGAGTTTGTTGGTGCTATTGAGGATATACCGAATCTTGATTCTTACGAGCCTTATGTTATCCAACTGCCAAGCGGTAAATTGGTTTGCCATATCCGTGTGGAACCAACCTTTTCTACATGGCAGTCTGAATCTTATGATAACGGAAAAACCTGGACTAAGCCTCACGAATGCTTACCTCCTTACGGTGGTACTCCTGTTCATACCTTGCTTCACTCTTCAGGAGTTCTCATTGGTGCTTACAGCTATAGGAACCTGCCTTTTGGAATAAGGGTAATGTTTTCTTATGATGAGGGTGAAACCTGGGATTACGGCAATGTTATCTTCGAACATTCCGCCACCGAAATGGGAGCGGGTCAGGATTTAGGTTATCCTACAACCGTTGAGCTTCACGATGGCAGTCTGCTCACAGTATTTTATGCACGACTCAGCAATGAACACGATTTTGAAGGTAACAGCAACCCTGCGGTAATTTACGCACAAAGATGGAATTTTGAAGAATAATTATAATAAATAAAACAGACCGACTGCGGATTAATTTCCACAGTCGGTCTTAATGATTTTTGTGCATTTGGAAGATTATTCGATTTCGTTTATATAAGG
>JAZTXU010000064.1:0-2201 GCA_045636565.1 Acutalibacteraceae bacterium | reverse complement strand
GCTCAAAAATTCGTATTCATTACCATTTTCATCAACAGATACAAAGCGCGGTAATACCTGCATATATGTACCTGAAACATTCCAACGCGGATTAACGGAAGCGAGCCCGTATTGCCATTCGGTAAGGTTTTGAGCCTTTGCGCCTGCAAGTAGTGCAAGGCTTGTAGTACCTGTGTGACACTCGGGGTATACACTGTCGGCATAAATTCCTGCAGGTCCACCGGTAGCCATTACAATGTCTGCACTTTTGAAGGCTATCAATTCGCCACTTCGTTTTTCAATGCACAAAAGACCGCAAACCGAGTTTTCGTTTTTTAAAATTTCAATTCCCAAATATTCGCTAAAAACGGGGATTTCAAGTTCTGTGGCTTTTTTCTGTAACGCTTCGGTCATAAATTTTGAGGTTAAAGGGCCTGCACTTGTGGCTCTGGCAAAGGGGTCGTGGTCGGTCTTGTAACCTATATATTCGCCATAACGATTTACGGGGAAGGCAACACCAAGCTCGCATAAATTCATAAAAGAGCGAACAGATAAAGCCGCCTCGCAGAGTGCATTATCACCATCCACAGAGCCACTCTGAAATAGGTTTTCTGCCATACGGCGCACACTGTCGGGTGAGTCGCCGCCAAGACCTAATTTGTAATAGGTCTGCTTATCCGAACCTGTGTTGCGCGATGTTCCGCAATTGATACCTTCGGTTATAATGGCAACATTTTTGCCAAACTGTTTTAATCGGCAAGCAGCATTATAACCTGCCGCACCTGAGCCTATAACAATGCAATCATATTCGAAAATTTTCATATTTTAATCTCCTAAAATGCTAACAAAATCAGTCCGCCAAAAGCAATTGCGGCACCAATCACCGAATTAATTTTTGGCTTTTTGTGGGTTAAAAAGTCCATAATTACAGAAAAAACTATTGTACCTCCGGTAAGTAATGGGAATTGCAAAGAAGCATCCACCTTGGTCATTGCCAAAAGCAAAATCAAACTTGAAACGGTGCAGAGTATTGAGTAAGCCGCAACAAGGGAAAAGGATTTAATCGGCATATTGAGTTTTGAATTTTTTCCTTTAAATTTGTAAATTGTTAGGATAACACTACTTATTACAAACATCAAAGCACCAACAAGTAAAACATAAGAGTTTGTATTAACTGCACGCTTATCTAATTGGTGTAATTTTTCGCAAATACCTTCTGTTCCGCATAAAACAAATACCGCTATATAATAAAATACCGCTTTGTTTTTCTTTTCTCCTTTTTCTTTCGGGTTGCCAATCAGTAAGCCTAAAACCACAAGAATCATACAAACGATTTTGGGCAAAGTGGCTTCTTCACCTAAAAACCAAATTGCAAAAAGGGAGGGCGGCAACATTTTGCCAAGCATTGAAAAAAGTGAGTAAACGGTAAGATTTGTGTTCGCTAATGCGTTGATACTCATATAGATAAACAAAATCGCAATTACCGCGCCAATGCTTGCCATAAAGAGGGAAAATAGGGTGAACTCTAAATCTTTAAAACCGATTATAAGGGTGAGCAATACCTGAAAGGCGGACATTATTATAGAAAATTTCAATGATTTTACAATTAAAACGCCTTCGTTTTGCTGATATTTTGAGTTAAACAAAAACTGAAAGGTGGACATTAATGCCGCAAGTAAAATAAGGGATATATACATTATTATAATCTCCTGATATGGAATCCGCCATCAACATCAATTGATTGTCCCGTAACATAAGGAAGTGTGCCGTTACAAAGCGTCCATACCGCACTCGCAATATCTTCGGGTTGTCCCCAACGCTTAATGGGCAACAAACCGCCATCTATCAAAGCATCATATTTCGCCTTGACCTTATCGGTCATACCAGTTGCAATAATACCGGGGCGAATTTCATTTACCATAATTCCGTATTCTGCGAGTCTGTCCGCAAAGAGTGCGGTAATCATTGTAACGCCTGCTTTTGAAATACAGTATTCACCGCGTGAAACAGAACTTGTATAGCCTGACATTGAGGAAATGTTTACGATGCTTCCTTTACAGTTACCATCGTTTTTAATCATTTCGTTAGCAACTGCTTGGGTTAAGAAGAGGGTACCTTTGGTGTTTATGTTCATAACAAAATCGTAAGATTCTTCGGTCATTTGAAGAATATCGTTACGTACCTTTGGTGCCACACCTGCAACATTTACGAGGATATCAATT
>JAZTXU010000063.1:0-5240 GCA_045636565.1 Acutalibacteraceae bacterium | reverse complement strand
ACAACACTTTCACCGCCTGCAAGTACCTTGCTGAAACTACCGCTTGCACCGCTGATCTCACCATCAACCGTCAAAGAATTCACAGAAGTTGCAACCCAATCAAAACTTAGATTTGCAGAATCTGCAGTGTCATTATAAATAGTGATGGTCGTAGTTTTTGCGGAAGCACCTATACCTAAAAAACCTGCGCTTCCTTTTGCCGTAACGGTTAACACACCGTTCGACAATTTTTCACTTGACTGACCGGAAACCGAAATTGCGATACCCTCAATAGGGTCAAAATTTCCTGCTGAAGCCGTAATTCCAAATGTGGGAATCATTGAAAAAAGCATCAGCACAGTCAATAAAACTGACAAACCTTTTTTGCAGAGAATTTTGTTCATGATTAAAAATTCCTCCTTGAAAAAAATTATGTAATAACATTAAACCCGCCAAAGCAAGTCCAATGCATTAAATGCCAAACTAGGCACTCTTACAAGATACATTGTACAACACCTGATATTCGTGTGTCAACAGTAATTTTGAACAATATTTCAGGCTTTTTATTGTCACTTAATAAATATAAGCGAATTTAGTTATAAAACAAGGATAAGTCACATAGTATTTTACAAAAGAATGTGTTTTAAAACTTCGGGAGGAAATACTATGACAAATACAAGCATATACAAGGACATTGCCGAGCGCACCGGCGGAGATATCTATTTAGGAATCGTGGGACCGGTAAGAACAGGAAAATCCACATTTATAAAGCAGTTTATGGATAAGCTCGTGCTTCCCAACATTTCGGGCGACTATTTAAAGGAGCGCGCCAACGATGAACTTCCGCAGTCTTCTTCGGGCAGAACAATTATGACCACCGAGCCGAAATTCATACCCGAAAAGAGCGCACAGATAAACATTGACGATTCTGCCACTATGAATGTTCGGCTTATTGACTGCGTGGGGTATATTGTTCCCTCGGCTTTGGGATATATTGAGGGCGACCAGCCGCGAATGGTTATGACTCCCTGGTTTGAGGAGCCCGTACCCTTCAATATGGCGGCAGAAATCGGCACACGCAAGGTTATCACCGAGCACTCCACAATAGGACTTGTGATTACAACCGACGGAAGTATCAGTGACATTCCGCGTGAGGAATATGCCGAAGCCGAAGAACGTGTTATTGACGAATTAAAAGCAATAAACAAGCCTTTCATTGTTCTGCTCAACTGTATGTATCCCGACACGCCCGAAGCCCTGACCTCTGCCGAGGCACTTTCGGAAAAATATGGAGTGCCCGTTATCCCCATAAACTGTTTGGAACTGAGCGAAGAAGATATAAAGCAAATTCTTTCCCGTATTCTTTTTGAGTTCCCGGTTAAAGAAATCGGCATTTGCTTTCCAAAGTGGATTAATTCCCTGCCCCTTGAGCACCGCCTGCGTTCAGAACTTTTCAGTTCTGTTAAATGCTGCGCCGAAAAAATCCGCCATATAAGAGATATTTACAGTTTTGAAAATGCCTTTAAGGAAAATGAGAATATTGAGGATGTGGGCATCGGCACCATTAATTTAGGGGTAGGAAACGCGCAGATTAACATCAGAATCAATCCGTCTCTATTCTACCAGATACTCACCGAAAACACAGGACTTAAAATTGCCGATGATGAAGAATTAATGGAAAACTTGGCTTCCCTTGCCGCCATGAAGAAAGAATATATGCGTGTAAAGGATGCCCTTGCAGAGGTTGAGGCCACAGGATACGGCATAATTATGCCCGACATTGAAGAACTAAAATTAGAAGAGCCCGAAATTGTAAAGCAGGGTGGCAGATACGGTGTGCGACTTCGCGCATCCGCTCCCTCAATACACCTTATGAAAGCCAACATCACCACCGAGGTAAGCCCTATTGTGGGAAGCGAGAAACAATCCGAAGACCTTGTTATGTATTTACTCAGCGGATTCGAGGAGGACCCCGTTAAAATTTGGGATTCCAACATTTTCGGCAAATCACTTCACAGCCTTGTGAACGAGGGACTTCACACCAAACTCTCGCGTATGCCGATAGATGCCCGTATGCGCGTGCAGGAAACGGTTGAAAGGGTTATAAACGAAGGTTGCAACGGTCTTGTGTGTATTTTGCTATAAATAATACAAAAAGCTGTCTCACTTTTAATTAGCGAGACAGCTTTTTTATTTGTTTAAAAATTTTCTCTTTTTTGAGATTGGTGCTTGCTATTGTTTAAACGGAAAAACTTTATAAATTCGTACACAATCACAACACATAATATAAAAAGTGATATTGCCTGAGATGGGGAAAATGGCCCTACCAAAACCCCTCTATCATCCCCTCTTAAAAATTCCAGATTAAATCTCAACACAGTATAACATACTAAATATGTCTTAAATTTGTTTTTAGCCTTCTTCACGATAATAAAAACAATAATTAAAGCAAGCGCCTCAAATAACTGTGTGGGATAACATTTTAAGCCGTTGTGGGTAATTCCCATTTCTGCATTATCCGGAAAAGATAGCGCAAAAATATTATCTGCATTTCTTCCGTAACAACATCCTGCAAAAAAACAACCTAACCTGCCAAAAAAATGAAAGGCGATAAAAGGCATAGTAAGTAATTCAAACCAAGAATTAATACTATAACGTGTCTTATTTTTGCTGAGCTTTAGTATCACAAATAGTGCAAAAATAGCACCTATTAAACCACCATAAAAAGTAATTCCGTAGATTTTGAAAACTCCATATTTTAAATATTTTAAAGTTAAATCAAAAACTGTTGCAAAAACAAATCCAATTAAGCCCGTCATCACCAACCGAGGAAAGATAAAGGCTTCCTCATCGTTTCTGTTTGACCCCTTCAGCGCAATATGGACTAAACCTATCATGGCTGTTACACCGACTATAATTAGGATGGTGAATGTGGAAAGCTCACCTAAGCCTGTGTGGATATACGGATACATTTTCAACTATTTGGACATGAGCAAACCTACAAGACCGCCAACGCCCAATAAAAGCATACCTGCTAAAGTAGCAAAATCAGCACCTGTTATACCAAAAACGCAAATAGCAATCAATATTGCAGCCACAAGCTGAAGCGTTGATCCAACCTTTGCTTTACTGAAGCACATACATGCGCCAATTAATCCGAGCAAGCTACCGCCAACCAAAAGAATTAACGGAACTACTTCATCGTTTCCAAAACTATAACAAGCAGATACGCACATACCGCCAAATAAGCCGAAAATAGATCCTATAAGTCCAACAATAAACGCCGGCACACAACGACCTTTGTTAACAACGGTGTTGTTGGGATAAGCATTGTTAGGGAAAGCATTGTTAGGGTAAGCATTGTTAGGGTAAGCATTGTTTGCATACGTGTTATTAACACCGGGAGTAGTTACATTATTTCCGCAACCGGAACAAAAAACCGCATCATCATCAAGCTGGGTTCCGCACTTTTGACAAAATTTCATGATAATTCCTCCTTAAAATACATACTCTGTATATCGAGCATAAAAATTATACTCTTTTTGTCGAGCATTGTCAAGTAAAAGAGTAGAAATTATCATTGTAAATAGCTAGGTGCAGAAATTATTGTTGTTCATAGGAAGTGTTTAAATGATTTCGTACGAACCTTTTTATAAAACATTAAAAGAAAAAGGTGTTTCGACATATAAATTAATAAATAATTATGGTATCAGCCGAAGTTTGATAGATAGATTAAAGCATAACCGCCCAATTAGTACGGTAACGCTTAATGATTTGTGCAATATTTTACATTGTAAAGTGGAAGATGTGTTGGTATTTAAAGAAGATGATAAATGAAAAATCCGTTCTTTTCCGAGAACGGATTTTTGTTGGGTGTCTTTAGACGCAGGAAATAAACCCACGGTTCTACCAGGGGATAATAAAAAGGGCGAGCTTGGTGCAAGCCGAAAAAGACTAAGAAAAAAAGAAGAACCTCATGTATAATAGTAGTGGTTTGGCAGCCGCATTACTAAAATACAAGAGGTTTTCAAATAAAAGAAAATAATAATGAAATAAGAAGTAGTTCACACTCAAAGTATAGATGCCCTCATCAGCCCGTAAAAACACATAGAAATCCTCGGGGCGATGTAGGAATCGTCCCGAGGATTTATTAATCAAACTCCCCAATAAATTATTAATTTTAAGCGAAAACTCGCCATCGGGGTAGAGGTTTGTGAATTGCATCAAAAAACGACAGGTCAAAACCTGCCGTTTTCTGGTGCACCTGAGCATTCTATAATCGAACCGTTTACCTCTTTTAAGGTTACGGTTTTACTTGCTTCCTTATAATTAAATGTTATGACCAATTTGTCGTCGTAGAGATATACGGCGTTTACAAAAATGTCAATCAGTCTCTGTTTGTGTTCCTTCGTTTCTAAGCTCATGTTCTGAATATGCCTGAGCCATAATACTAAGCCCTCTTTTGTGATCGTGGGCTTCTTCATCTCTTCCTTGATGAGCTTTAATTTTATCTCATCTCTTGTCTGCTCCAACTCAATCATTCTTTGTTTTGTGGTTGGAGTTATAATTCCTTCCTCTATTGCTCTAAGCAAATTATTAAGTGCGTTCTCTATCTCACTAAGCCGTTGCTTAAGTAGTTGTATTGCGGGATTTTCTTTCTTTGCTTTCCTAAATACGATACTTGCAATATCCTCAATTACATTATCATCAATCATCATCTCGTGGGTGTGTTTAACAACAATGTCTTCAATCCATTCTTTTTTTACCGTTTTTTTATCACAAGTATGTTTGTACTTAGCGTTGTTGCATTTGTAATATCGATGAACCATACCGTTTCGTGCAGTTCCGCTTTCGCCAGTCATATAAACACCGCATTTACCACAAAATAATTTTGTTGTCAGTAAGTAATCATCTTCGGCTTTATGTCTTGCTGTTGCTCTCTTATTCTTCGCACGTTCACGTTGCACCTTGTCAAATAACGCTTGGGGTACTATCCTCGGTATGCCGTCCGGGTTAACAATATCCCGGAACTTGTATTCACCGATATACCGTCGGTTTTTCAGCATATCCGTTACAATATTAATGGTTATTTTAGTTCCGTGAGAAGTAGTAACACCTTTTGCATTTAGCATTTCCACAATCTCTTTTATTGTTTTACCATCCGCGTATGCTTGGAAAGCAGCAACCACATACGGTGCTTTAACAGGATCCACCTCAAACATTTGGTCCTTGTTAATAACATAGCCGATAGGGACTGTACC
>JAZTXU010000062.1:0-2618 GCA_045636565.1 Acutalibacteraceae bacterium | reverse complement strand
CGAGGAACGAGAGACGGATGAGGAGATAACCGTTTGAACTCTGCTGAATTTTCTCTCCTCATCCACCGCTTACGCGGTCCCCCTTCTCCGCTGGAGAAGGTGAATTTCAAATGATTCAGCTCACCTATAAATTGCAATTTTGGTGTCTGCGACGCGGCGTGCCGCCGAGGCATTCCGTGGAGGTTTTATTATATGCCGAATTTCCACCCCGATGGTGAGTTTGTGATATATCTATTTGAAAATGTTCGATATGTAAATATACCATTTGTAGGGACAGGCGTCCTCGACATCCCGTTAAATTTCATCTTTGCCCGCTATATATTGTGCCGCCTTTGCGGCACACATTACTTATTCACTATTACTTTTTAATTATACTTTGGCAAATAATCGCCGTGGGCTTCGATTAAATCGTCAACCATATTTTTAATTTCATCAATACTAAGCTCGCTTGCGGTATGGGGGTCAAGCATTGCTGCCTGATAAATATGCTCTTTCTTGCCGGTAACTGCCGCCTCGATGGTTAAGAGTTGAACATTGATATTTGTCATATTCATAGCCGCACATTGAACAGGAAGCGCACCAACATGGCAGGGATGTACACCGTAACCATCTACAAGGCAGGGCACTTCAACACAAGCATTTTCAGGAAGATTGGTAATAAGACCGCCAGTGTTAAGCACATTACCGCCAATCTTATATGTATTGCCTGTAACTATTGCTTCCATAATTCCCGAAGCGTATTCGTTAGAGCGTGAATGGTCTTTTACGCCGTTTTGGAGAAGGTCAGCATATTCCTTTTTCCAACCCTCAATCTGAGCTATACATCTTCTCGGATATTCATCAAGCGGAATGTTATATTTTTCAATAAGTTCGGGATATTTAGATTTTATGTAGAACATATTGTATTCGGCGTTGTGCTCGCTTGATTCGGTGCAGTAATAGCCGAAATTACGGATATAGTCCATACGAACCTTATCGTTATTATCGGGATTAGCCATATAATCATCTATTCTTGATTTGATTTCGGGATAAAGGTCAACGCCGTTTTTATCCTTAATTTCAAGCAACCAAGCCATATGGTTAATACCTGCAATAAGCTCTTTTCTTCCCTCTAACTTATCCTTCATGCCGAGTTTCTTTAACAAATCGTTTGTGCAGGTCTGCACGCTGTGGCAAAGACCAACCGTTTTAATGGGAGTGTATCTCTGCATATAGCCCGAAAGCATTGCCATGGGGTTAGTGTAGTTAAGGAAGAGTGCATTAGGGCAAACCTCGGCCATATCATCGGCAAAATCTTTAAGCACGGGAATAGTTCTGAGTGTTCGCATTATTCCGCCAATGCCTAGGGTGTCGGCAATAGTCTGTCTAAGACCGTACTTTTTAGGAACCTCAAAATCTATAATGGTGCAGGGGTCATAAAGACCTACCTGAATGGCATTTACTACAAAATCAGCACCGCGAAGAGCCTCTTTGCGGTTTTCAACACCGCAATAGCACTCAATCTTACCGTAACCGCCCTTGGTTTTGCGCATTGCCTCTAAAATAACGCGGCTTTCTTCAAGGCGATTTGCATCAATATCATAAAGCGCAAAAACGCTGTCACGCAAGGATTCAACGCACATACAGTCACCAATAACATTTCTTGCAAAAATAGTGCTTCCCGCACCCATGAATGTAAGCTTCATAAAAATACCACCTTTATTTTTTTAAAAAGGAATTCCTTTTTTATTTATTATATATTGACAAGAGTCTAATTGTAATGGTAAAATGTTATTAGTATTTGTCATTTTGTGAGATTGGCGGTGAGAAAATGCTCCATATTGAAACGGTAATCGAAAGCGATTTTTGTGATATAAATCCCATGCAGTTCGGTTATGAAAACTGCGATAAATCTCATTCTTACGGCCCTGCGGTGCGAACCCACTGGCTTATTCATTATGTTGTTTCGGGCAAAGGTTTCTTTGAAATCGGCGGTAAAAAGTATACTATCGGCGCGGGACAAATGTTTGTCATTCCCCCGTTTGTAGAAACCTATTATGAGGCAGACCGCGAAAACCCATGGGAATATATTTGGATTGGCTTTACAACAAAGGGTGAGCTGCCTATATCACTTGACGATGTTATTTACTGCCCCAAGGCAGAGCTGATTTTCGAAAGAATGAAAAAATGTGCTGAAAACGAAAACGGCAGAACAGCGTTTTTGTGTGCAAGAATTTGGGATTTATTTTCGGTTTTGCTTGAAAATAAAAAGAACGAAATAAGCTATGTCGAAAAGGCGCTAAGCTGCATACATTCGGAATATTCAAACCAGATAACCGTTCAGGACATTGCTGACAGATTAGGGCTTAACCGCTCATATTTTTCTATGATTTTTAAAAACGAAACAGGAGTTTCACCCGTTCAATATATTGTTGATTATCGAATGAAGGTTGCGGCATCGCTTATGATAAATCAGGGAATGAATGTAACCGTTGCGGCAAATTCGGTGGGATATACCGATATTTTCACATTCTCAAAAATGTTTAAGCGGTATTACGGCGTTTCGCCAAAAAAATATATTCTTGAAAATTCTAAATAGAGGTGTTTTTTATGAAAAATTATGTTGGAAATCCTTTGCA
>JAZTXU010000061.1:0-12180 GCA_045636565.1 Acutalibacteraceae bacterium | reverse complement strand
TTTTGTGTTTCGGTCTTCAATCAAAATAATCAGTTCTTCTCCAAGAGAGGTTGCTTTTTCGCTGTTTTCGCATATCGCATTTTCAAACTCTTTAAAACGAACTGTGATTTGTGATTCTATAGAACTCAGAGCGTCATTGCTTACAGGGTCGCTATATCGGATTATCTCATAAACCTTTTTGGTTATCTCTTTTGCCTCTTTGGTTTGTGCCTTTGACATTAGGTTTGTGGCATCAGCAGTGAGGATTTTTATAAACAGTGTTTTCGACTTGATTTTTTCATCAACATTATTTACCGTTTCGCTTACAACGGATGCGTTTATAATGGCTATTGCTGTGAATGCTAGAATAATCAAACAAAAAACGATGCCAACCCAAACCGGTATAGCGGATATTACCATTGTTAATCCTGCGATAACAAGCATTAACACCGTGCCAACAAAGCTAATGGAAATTAAGGGGAAGTTATAGAAAAACTTCTGTGCATTTTCTGCTTTAAATGCTATGTTTGCACAAAATAACTGACCTAAAAACGCCAAAGTTATAAAAATATAACCTGCCCAGAAATTAGCTTTCATTTCATTTGGAACAATAAAAGCAATTGCGTTAAAAGTGAGCAAGCATATTGCCCAAATACCAATATAAGATTTAAATGTTTTCTTCACCGATTACACCTCACGTTTGGTTCCGCATTTAGGGCAAAACTTGCCTTGACGTTCAAAAACGTATCCACAATTTTTGCAACCATTATTTTTCTGCACGGGAGATCCGCATTCTTCGCAAAATGCTGCGTCTGCATTTAATTTTGCGCCACAATTTTCACAGAAGTTTTGAATGCTTGGTGCAGAAGTATTTGTTACCGAACCTAAAGCATCATGCATTGCACCGCCAACCATTCCGCCAACGGCACCTCCGACACCTGCCATTGTTCCAAAGCCCACACCCATATTGGTGAATTCTCCAACTGCTTCGTTTTCGGCTACTTTTTCTGCAACATCAAAGCCACGTTCTTGGCCGTACGTATATCCTTCGGTGGCACGTTTCTCAGCAAGAGCTTTCGATTCAATTATTGTTTTCTTGGCCTCGGTTTCTGCCTCAATAATATCGACCTGTTGACGAAGCTTTGCTTCGGCTATGTCTGCATATTGACGGAAGTGGAGTTCCTTGAATTTTTCATACTGCCTGTCACCATCAGGTCTTACGATTGTTGTGACAAAAAACTTTTCAAGCACTATTCCATAATCTTCAAAGTTTGGAATAAGGAGTTGCTTTATGGACTCTGAAAAAGTTGTGAGATTTTGGTCAATTTCAAAAATATTAATGGCATTTGATTTCATGACCTGAGCTATATAGGTTTTCACTCTTGTCATAAGAATCGAACGGAAATACGATAATAACTTGCTTTGTGTAAGAGTGGTTTCGGTGCCGACCAATTTAATAAGCAATTTGCGACTGTCAGATACACTTAACGCCATATCTCCGGATGCACCGATCGAAATGGGGAAACCATAGGTTGGCTCAACATACTGAACTTTGGAATCGGTACCCCATTTAACGGCCATCTGTTCGGTTTTATTGATAAAATAAACCTCGCAATGAAAAGGTGTTTCATCACCTGTGGTACGATTCAGTGCTTTACCGATTAAAGGAATATTTTGTGTTTCAAGCGTATAATGACCGGGACCGAAAAGGTCGAGTGCTTGACCGTTCATAAAGAATATGGCTTCTTGGGTTTCGTGAACGACAAGTTGAGTTAAACTATTAAAATCCTCACAAGGATGTTTCCAAACAAACGTGGCATTATCGCCTTCATATTTTATTATGTCAGCTATTTTTGACATAGCGATTCCTCCGTAATATGACTTACAGTTAGTTATATATCACTAATTATACATTATTCTACAGGATAAGTCAATGACTATTAGTGATAAATAACTAACAAAGATTTTTATAGTGATATATCATCTATATATAGAAATACTAACTATGTAGGTGATATGTATGGGTATTTGCGAATTTGCAGTTAACAGAATTTATGAGCTTTGTCGTGAGCGTAAAATTACGCCGAATGCTCTTAGTTATATGTGTGGTATTCCGCAAGCTACCATTAAAAGCATTTTGAATGGTGAGAGCAAGAATCCCGGTATAGTAACTCTTAAAAAGATTTGTGATGGTCTTGAGATCACAGTGATGGAATTCTTTGACACGCCGGAATACAAAAAGCTAGAACAAGAACTCAAATAACAAATTCTTTTGATGCCTTTGCGCCTAATTTGCAGGCGTTTAAAAAAGCATCTTTAACTTCTAAAAAGTGTATCTGGGAAGTAAATTCAAATAACTCCTCAAAACATTTCGTTTGGTCTTCGTTCAACTTGTTTCTGAGTTCTTTCTCTTTTTGAAGTGCACTTTTAGCAAGGGCAGAATACTCGGGCTTTGATGCTATGTTCTGCTCGGAAAGATAATCAGAAAACAATTTGTTTATGATTTTTTCCATAAAGTCTCCCTCCGTTCTTGTCTTAAATGTAATACATTAATTTAAAAAAGTCTTATGCTGTCAGCATAAAAAAGAAAAATGCCGTACTTTGTCGTAAGTTGACAAAGCACGGCTTGTTTATTATAATGATATTAACGATATATAACTAATTTGTAAAGAATTAAATTTGGTGTTGTTTATGGTAAAAGATACTTCAAAAATCGTAGAAGAACTCGGTCTCAGCCCCGATTTTAAGACCTTTTATAGTGAAAATAAAGACTATATGGTTAAAGAGGATTTGTCGCAGCTTTTAGATGAACTAATTGCAAAATATGACCTTAAAAAATCACAGGTTATTCGTGCGGCGGAGATGAGCGAAGTTTACGCCTATCAGATTTTTTCAGGACTTAGGGTGCCTGAACGCAAAAAACTTTTATGCCTTGCTATTGCGATGAGGTTGTCATTAGATGAGGTGCAAACCTTATTAAAGTGTGCCGGTTATTCAACACTTTATGTGAAACTTCCTTTTGATAGCATTGTTTTATACGGCGTGTGTAAAAAATTATCTGTTGTAGAAATTAATGAAATTCTCTATGAATACGGGTTGGAAACCTTGGGGTAGTAAAGTATGAAGAAATGTCCTAAATGTAAGGCAGAAATCCAAGAAGAAGCTCGGTTTTGCCTTTATTGCATGACCTCGTTTGAGGAAAAGCAAACCATTGAAACTCCAAAAGAAAATAATAAACGGTGGCTATATATCATTGCCGCCGTTTTAGTGCTTGTTCTTATTATTATCGGTATCTTCTTATTTGTCCAAAAGGATAGTCCTAATAACGATGGAAACGATACTTCGGCGAATTCGTCTATTAGTAGTGATTTAGATGCTACTGACGACAACACTACATCATCTGGACAGCAAAGCAGTGAATTGCAAGGCAATGAAACATCTACTCCCACAAGCAGCAATCAAATACAAGCCCCATCAAAAAACGGGGGCAGCACCAATAATAACTCCGGAAATACAACAACTAATAATAACTTAACTACGAGTAGCAATTCACAAAATAGCACCACAAATAATACAACAAATAGTACATCGAATAGCACATCAACAAATTCCACATCAAGTAGTAATAAAACCGATAACGATAGTTCTAATACTAACTCTTCATCATCCACAACAACTACACCTTCACAAACCACAACGGTTACTTATATCTATCGAGATGCTAAGTATGGTGACGATTTTTCTGTCAGTGCAAATCTGGAAAATGCTGTTGTTATAACAGGTGTAAACACGACCGCTGCGGATGGCAAATACATAATCCCCGAAACATTAGACGGCAAAAAAGTTGTAGCAATTATGGCATTGGCTTTTTGTGATGATAGTATCTGTAATACCGTTAAAACTGTTATTGTTCCGTCATCGGTAAAAACCATTTGGAATAATGCTTTTGCAAACTGTTATAATTTAACCGATATTTATTTCAAGGGTAACTCAATTTATACTGAATCAAACGCATTCCCCGAAGCATCAAAACGTAACGGAACGCTAACTATTCACTGTTCTGCAAATTGCAGTGATAGGAATTACAGATACTATAAAAACAGTGCACCATACTATGATGCCGAGTATGAAGAATGGAACGGTTAAAGCTATGAATAGAGAACAATATTTAACCGAAGTTTTCAACGCGTATTCATTAGTATCTGTGCTGAGCTATAAAAACGAGTGCAAGGTATTAAAGCTTAAAAACAAAGACAACAATAAACATATTGTTGTGCGAAGTTTCCCTAAAGTAATTTCTGCATATGAAGAACTTTATAATATAAACTGCGCAAATCTGCCACTTATCTATGACGTTATCAATTTAGATGATGGACAGATAGTATTAGAGGAATTTATAGAAGGCGTTACCATAGCTGAGGTTATGGAGAGTGGAAAATATCGCTATATAGGTACTCGTAAGGTTTTGAGGTGTATCTGCAATGCTTTAACCGTGCTTCACGAACGAGGTATTATCCACCGTGATATAAAACCTGAAAACGTTATGATAGCTAAAGACGGCAGAGTAGTTTTAATTGACCTTAATGCTGCTCGCATAATTTCTAATGCTAGTAAAGATACCGTTGTTATGGGTACTGTGGGCTACGCTTCCCCGGAACAGTTAGGCGTAACGCAAAGCGATGCCCGAACTGATATCTACGCACTTGGTGTTTTGCTTAATGTTATGATCACCGGAAATCACCCAAGCGAAAAACTCGCAAAAGGTAAGGCCGGCAGAATCGTCCGCAAATGCACAAACGTAAACCCCGACGAACGCTATCAATCAGCAGAAAAACTTGCAAACGCATTATAAATATACAAATAAATTGGCGTCTCACTAAGAAATAGTGAGACGCCAATTTCGTTATTAAACCACATATTTTAAAGCGAATCAATTAATGATTTTAAGTTTTCAAAGCCTAAGTCATGAATCTTTTTTAGCATACCTTCAGAATAACAGGTTTCATACCCTTCTTTTTCAATTGACAAGATAAAAGATTGCAAACCTTTGATTATTTGAGATTCTTCTAAATTTTGTGTCTCAAAACATTCGATAGCATCCCAAAACAGTTTGTTTTTCAATGATCTACCGACTGTCAAATGTCTATATCCATCTGCTGCTTTTGTGATATTAATTCCTGTTATACGTACATGATTAGAAATGTTTAGATTAAATGAACGAGTTTTTTTACCATTAATCTGTAACCCATATCGCGACAATGATGTTTTAACCATATTAACAACATCATTTTCCGTTTGTAAAAGTTTATCGCTTACATCACTTTTGAACGAAACTATAATATCATCTGCATATCGAGTATATATAACATTTGATAAACCCATTTGCTTTAATTTACCATAAAATATACAATCAAATTCTTTGAGGTAAATGTTTGATAAAATGGGAGATGTAATAAATCCCAATGGTAAGCCTCTTGAACTTATACTGCAAGATTCAATAATATCATTACACTCTTTTTTACTGATTTGATTCTCTTTAGTCAAGTTTATTTCATAATAAAGCTTATTGGATAATTGTTTATGGCAAATGTGAGGGAAGAAGTCCTTGATGTCAAGCATAATAAAATAATCGTTATACATGTGAGCAATAGCGTTATCAAAAATAGATCTTCCTTTAACATATCCATAAGAAAATATAGAAGGAACAAATCTCTCTCTAATAAAACTATTTATTTTTTTATGCTTAATTTTTAAGTCACAATCCTCTGAACGATATGTCGTGATTTTTCTAGTCTTATTTTTTGTTTTAATGTGTCTAACAACAATATCTGGATGAGCAATATTCATATTATCCCTCCAAACTCTGTCGTTGTTTTTTCGTGTATATAATTTTTAAATTGCGGCATGCATTTTTCTAATGGTTGTTTAATAATGATTTTACGATAATCGTTTTCTGAATCAGATGATAATTGTTCTAAACCTATAAAACCAATCGCTTGTAACATATACAAAAAATATCCTATTGCTTTTCTTAATTTGCAACTATCAATACCTACTACCTCAAGATTCAAAGTATAACCTTCTATTTCCAATCCCTCTATATTGCAAATGGAGTTTAATAGAATTTTTTTATATTCATTTTCGAAGAAACCAATATGTTCACTCAAAGTTTTTTCTTTGCGAAACTCGGTTCTAAATGTTTCAACAGCAAACATGGATAAAAGTTGGACTTTTAAAATATCTGCATGTAAAAAAATGTTGGTCTCTTTGTTATCTTTAGAAATAGAGTAACTAATAATGTTTTTATTAGGGTCCGCTTTACCATAGCGAGTGTGTCTAATTTCAATGGATTTATTATCATCTAAACGGTTTGTAAACTTTAAAATCTTTCTACCGAGATTTTGGCCTACTTTATTTTCATAAAAGAATGTATGATATTCGCTTTTGTTGGCAGAACTCCTATGAATTTCAACTTCGGGATAATACTTAATTGTTAAGGGTTTTTTGTTTTCAAAATCGAATTTGTTAAAGAAAGCTAGTTTAATAAATGTTGATATTTTCTTTTCTTCTATTGAAATATCATCGGGAACCAGAACGCATATTTTTTCAGTTAACAGTTGATTGCTTGCAAACATTCCAAGTTCAGCGGCCGTCGAAATAGTTTCATGTATAATTATAATCTTATCAGCATACAAAGCTGCAAGGTTCTCAACTTCAGAAAGATTTCTTACAAAAATTTTATCATAAGCCAAATAGCCTTTCTTATTTTGTGCAAAAACAAAATTCTCTTCTAAAAGCACTATTTGAAAATTCATACCAGAGTTTAATAAAAAATCCTTTAAAATAATTCTTTTATCACGGCCACTTTCGGGAGAATATTGGCTGCCGCATAAAAACACCACATTAAAAGGATCTTGATAATTCAATTTTTCTTTAAACAATAACATAATTTATTTCCCCAATAAAAAATGAACTCCACTTGAATTTGGTACAATTCATTGGAAGGTGGGAAAATAGCATTAGCGTTCTCGCCGGGAGCGGAGTCCGCGACCAAGAGCGTTGGTAATGATATTTTTCTACCTCGGCTAAAGATGACGGGACGTCATCCAAATTCAACGAAATGTAGTTACATTAACCTTAGTAGCTAAGGTGGCTATAATGCCGTACTGGAGTTCATTAATATTATATCACGAATATTTTGAAATGTCAAAAGAGTTTATTTTTGAAGATAATACGTTGTCATCAAAGTCATAAACTTGAAGTGGTTTGTTTATAGGATATCCAATTCCAGAAAGAAACACCTTACTGTGCTCAGAATGGTTTGCATAATAGTCTATTAATGTTATATATTTTATAATTGTTCTTTTGCTAAAATCTTCTTGCGACTCATCTATTTCCCACTGCTTATCCTTAGAAAACACAAAGTTCAAAATAAAAATAAAATCATTTATATCAATTTTAGTGTCAGAAAACAATAATATTTTGTGTGGTTTAGAAAAATAATTTATGCCCACACCTTCAAACTCTTCGTTAATGATCTTAAACTTAAATGGTTTATAATCTTCGTTATATAATTTGATAAACTCATTGAGAAACCAACTTATATAAGTTTTGCTCATACTTAAAATGGTAGAAATGATGTGATAATCCGATAAATATACGCGCTGTGAGCCAGATACAATTAATAATCTTGATTTCTTTTGCTTTCGAATAATAAATTTTTTATTTAACGAAGTGCCGATAGGTTCGATGCAAAAGAAACTACTAAAATCATTGTTCGACGATTTTATCCCATATGTAATTTTATTTTCTTCATGTAATTCATCGATTTTTTTCAAAAAACTCATTTTAAATACTCTCTTATGCATTTTTTGACATTATACCACATTTCTATAAAATACTCAATCGCTAAATTAACGACTAGTAACTATATTTTCAAAAATATTTTAAAAAAACTCTTGACAAACGAACGTTTGTTCTGTTATAATTTAAAATGCTGAATTTTCGGCATTTTACAACTTAATATGAAGATGTGTTAAAACATAACATTCGTGGCTTATGCCACCGCCTTCACAAATGCTATTGGTCTGTTGGCAGAGAAGGTTGATTATACAGTCCCGTCTTTGAATTTCAAAGTCGATACATAGAACATCGGATTTAAGCGAGAGCAGTGCTCCCGCTTATTCGTGCTACCTATGTATCGGCTTTTTTATTTTGTATTCAAAGAAAGTTACGATATGCAACATTATCAGTTTTAAGTTAAAGCACCTTGACAACTGAATAGCCGGCCGATGGAGATACGATTTTGCGAAGACCTTTGGTCTGAATCAAAGTGAGCGAAACAACGTTGCGGTGAGATTCCGGGATAGGAACGACATCGGGTTGAACGGCAAAACGGATTACGCTTTGTGGGGAGTCATCCGCAGATGACGGGGCAACGTCCCAAGCCACCTCGTAGAGCCCACTGATATCTTTGCACGGGAAATCCGTGAAAGTGTCATAGTGGGTTACGCACTTTCAAAAGGTGCGTAACGAGAAAAAGAGATTAAATATAAAGGAGGTGAAAAGATGGCAAAAACAAACTATACCGTAGCACGAGTACAGACACGAACCAAAGACAGCATTGGTAAATACGAGCGACACAACGAACGGAAAAACGAGCATTACGCGAATATGAATGTTGACCTTTCTCGGACAGACAAGAATGTGCATTACAAATCCTGCGGCGAACTGACGTATAACGAAACATTGGATAAGTTGATAGCTGATGGCAAGGTCTCTCTTCGTGGACTGAAAGCTGATGCCAAGGTTTATGACGAAATGATCTTGGACGTTAATACCGATTACTTTGAAAAGCACGGCGGATATGAATTTGCGACGAAGTTTTACGAGTCGGCTTACCGCTTTGCGGTGAAGCTCTATGGCGAAGACAACATTCTCTCCGCAGTCATGCACGCAGACGAACTCAATATAGCACTAACCGAAAAATATGGCAGACCGATTTATCATTATCATTTACACGTTGTGGCTTTACCGGTAGTGGAAAAGCAAATTAAGTGGTCTAAGCGGTGCAAGGACAAATCCCTTATTGGAACTGTGAAAGAAACGGTTATGCAAATTAGCCACTCTAAGAAATGGAAGTCCCCGCAACTGACCGACGAGAACGGTGTACCACAGTTTGATGGAAACGGGAAGCCAATACTCATTCCAACCTATAGCATTTTGCAAGACGAGTTTTTCGAGTATATGCAAAGCCAAGGCTTCGCGGATTTTATCCGTGGAGAACGTGGCAGCACCGCAGAGCATCAAAGTGTGTTGCAGTATCAAATCACAAAAGACAAAGAGCGATTAGCGGATGTAACGAAAAAACTCGAACAGCAAGGAACCAAATATGAAATAAACAACGATGTGGATATGATGCTCAGCGATATTGAATCGGCAGGAAAGAAAACGCTCATTGGTAACCGCACACTCTCTGCCGATGAATACGAGAAAATTACAACCCTTGCGAAAAGCAGTTGTGTCGCACAATCAGAACTCAAAATGCTTCAGGAAGAAAACCGTAAATTGCGCTCGCATATATGGGATTTGGAATCACACATTGAGCGTCTTGAGGAACAACTACGGAAACTTACCGAACTCTGCAAACCGTATTTGGAAGCAATAAAGTTAGCACCCAAAAAGGTTAAAGAGATTATTGACAGTATCTTAGAGCCTATCAGACGACAGCGAACCGAACAAGCGGATAAGCTACGACATAAACCCACGCAACAAAAACAAATTCAAAATAAAAAAGGAGGTAGGGAAAAATGAGTAGCGTAAAAAGAGAGTTAGAAGAAATACTCGCAAAATTAGAGGAACAACAGCCCGAAATCGATAGAATACTTCGTCGTACTGCCATCGTTGACACCGGCAGAAAACCAAAAGAACTTTGCCGTTTTCCCAATGATGCAGATTTCGTTCAAAAAGACGGACACACGGAATACGAAGTGGTCGGATATTTCGATTCTGAAGGCGAGGAATATTTAATTGATACCATTGTTCGAAAACTCGGGTATAAATTCTATGAAGAAACTTAAACTTTACCACATTAAAGCGTTGAATTGGACGAGAAGATATGGTATAATGATTACAGCAATATACTGTATCCGATTGTCGGAAAGGAGAAAATTTTGAATAATAGACAATCAGAACGGAACAAAATCACCGCCCTTTACTGCCGTCTATCCCAAGATGACGGACGTGAGGGCGAAAGCAACAGTATAGTCAACCAAAAAGCACTCTTAAACGAGTATGCACGAAAGCATCGCTTCAAAAATTTGCAATTTTTCGCAGATGACGGGTATTCGGGAACAAACTTTGACCGTCCCGGTTTTCGAAGAATGGAGCAAATGATTGAAAACAAGGAGATAGGAACGGTTATTGTCAAGGATATGTCCCGTCTTGGCAGAAACTATTTGCAGGTCGGTATGTACACGGATATTATATTCCCCGAAAACGAAGTGCGATTTATCGCTATTAACGATAACGTGGACTCTGCCGTACAGACAGACTTTGATATGACACCTCTCCGAAATTTTTGTAACGAACTTTATGCAAGAGATACTGCCAAGAAAATAAAATCCACCCTTAAAATGAAGGGTGAAAGCGGAAAACACTTGTCTACAATCCCACCCTTCGGATATGAAAAGGACAAGGAGGATAAAAACAAGTGGGTAATAGATGAAGAAGCCGCAAAAACAGTACGGTATATCTTCAAGCTGTGTGCGGATGGTCTTGGTCCTACTCAAATTGCAAAGCGGTTACAAGATGAAAAGGTACTGACACCTACGGCATATCATTTGCAGAAAAGCGGAAAGTTAATGCCTCTAAATCCGTTCAAGTGGGCACAAAACACTGTGGCAAGAATATTGGAACGAGTAGAATATATCGGGCATACCGAGAATTTCAAAACTTGCTTAAAGAGTTACCGCAGTAAAAAACGCGTATGGAACGACAAAGAAAACAGAAAACTATTTGAAGATACTCACCCTGCTATCGTAGATAGGTTCCTTTTTAATACGATACAGGAAATCCGAAAGCACAAGCGCAGACCTACCGCTACGGGTAAAATAAGTATCTTTGCCGGAAAGGTTTTCTGTGCGGATTGCGGAGCAAAACTCCACTACTGCACCGCTAACGGATTTAAAAATAATCAAGACTTCTTTGTGTGTTCCAATTATCGCAGTAACACGGGGACTTGCACAGGACACTATATCCGAGCTGTTACACTTAACCGAATGGTGTTTCAGCACACAAAAAATGTGCTGTCATATATCCAACAGTTTGAATCGACTTTCGTTAGGAAAGAGCGAGAAAAAGCGGATATGCAGCACAGAATGTCAGTAGATAAGGCGAAAGTAGATATTGTAACGCTCAAACGGCGCGATGAGGATTTAGATACCCTCTTTAAGCGTATTTACGAAGATATGGTATCGGGCAGACTTTCAGCAGAACGTTTTGACAAGTTATCAACGGAATACGAGGAAGAACAACGACAAGTAAAACAGACCATTATCGAACTGCAAAATCTCATCGACAACGGTGATCAGTGCGAGTTTGATTTACAGGAATTCCTCAGAAACATCCGCAAATACACCGATCCTAAAGAACTGACCGCAGAACTACTGAATGATTTGGTTGACAGAATTGTGATACACGCTCCCGATAAGAGTAGCGGGAAGCGTAGACAAAAGATTGAAATTTACTACAAGGCTGCCGGAATTATCAATATATATTCTGATGATTGTATTGCTGAGGATGGTAGAAAAGAGCGTTGGCAAAAGAGCAAAACCGCCTAACAACGCAGAATGGCGGTACAGCTTATCGCTGTACCGCCACACTACATAAATACTTCGTTATCGCACCTCGCCTAAGTTTAGCGGTCTTTTGCTTTTTAATTTCCTGCTCTAAGTTGTTGAAAATTTTGTCATCAAAAAACCCTGAGTAATGAAAAATCTAACCTGTCACAGAGCTTTTAAGATTTTGCGAGGACACTATTTTCTGAAGGTATTTTAGGCACCGGTAGGGTGGCAAAGAGCACAATATAGTTTTAGAAGACCTGTATTTAGGCAGAGTAAAGCATTTATAAAGAAAAAGAGCTTGCAGAGTTAATCTACAAGCTCTTTAATTTTACGTTTTAAACTGTTCTCTTTTTACGGA
>JAZTXU010000060.1:0-3271 GCA_045636565.1 Acutalibacteraceae bacterium | reverse complement strand
AGAGGATGTTACAGAAATCATTCTCAACATCAAGGGTTTGATTGCAAAGCTTCATGCTGATACGGCAAAGAAAATTTATATTGAAGCTGAAGGTCCCTGCGTGGTTACCGCTGCTTCTATAAAGGCCGATTCAGAGGTTGAAATTCTTAATCCCGATATGTACATTGCAACTCTCGCTGAAGGTGCAACTCTCAATATGGAGATGACACTTGACCGCGGCAGAGGCTATGTTCCGGCAGAACAGAATAAGTCACCTCAGACAGTAATCGGAGTTATTCCTGTTGACTCTATTTATACACCTGTGCTTAAGGCTAACTTCTCGGTTGACAATACCCGTGTTGGTAACGTTACCGATAAGGGCAAGCTTACATTAGAGGTTTGGACTGATGGTTCAATCAAGGCAAACGAAGCGATTTCAATGTCAGCTAAGGTTTTGATTGAGCATTTAGAACTCTTCCTCGACCTCACAGAGGGCGTAAGCGAAGTTGAAAGCATTATGGCTGAAAAATGTGACAACGAAAAGGAAAAGGTTCTCGACCTTACTATCGATGAACTTGATTTATCTGTTCGTAGCTTCAACTGCTTGAAGCGCGCAGGTATTAATACGGTTGAAGATCTTATCGGCAAGTCTGAAGAAGATATGATGAAGGTAAGAAACTTAGGCCGCAAATCCCTAGAAGAGGTTATTGCTAAACTCAATTCGTTTGGCTTTACTCTCAAAAAGGAAAACGATTAAATCACTGTTTTAAGGAGTGAATAGAAATGGCAGGTACCCGTAAACTCGGAAGAACCAGCGATCATAGAACCGCTATGCTCAGAGCAATGGTAACTTTCTTGCTTGAAAACGGCAGAATCGAAACAACCGTTACTCGTGCTAAAGAAGTTAGATCTATGGCGGAAAAGTATATTACACTCGCTAAGGAAAATACACTTAACAGCAAGCGTCAGGCTTTTGCTTTCATTACTAAGGAAGATGTTGTGGCTAAGCTTTACAACGAAATCGCTCCTAAGTATATGGAAAAGAACGGTGGTTACTGTCGTATTATTAAGACAGGCCCCCGTCGCGGCGATGCTGCAGAGATGGCAATTATCGAGTTAGTATAACTTAAATTTTAGTGCTCACATTGTGTGAGTGCCCACATTAAGTGTTTGTAAATTTTAGAAATTTGCTAAGGCACTGATAATGTGTGTACTAAAGCCAATAAAATGGTTACAAAACGCTGATGCAAAACTGCATCAGCGTTTTTTGTAGTAATAATATGTGAAAATAGCCGAGGCTTTAATATCAAAACCTCGGTTATTTTTTTGTTCATTTTTTATATTGTATTAAAAAGATTAATTTATTATAATTATAAATAAGAATACTTTATTTCTTAAAATATTCTCATAAATTAAAAAGTTAGGAGAGATTATATGATGGAAAAAAAGAAGACCTTATTGAAAAATAAAAAGGTAATTGTTGCGGTAATTGTAGCTATTCTTATTTTAATTGGTTCTGTATATGCTTGTGTATTCGTATTATCCTCTTTTAATGATAAAAAAGATAATAATGGTGGTAATATAGAAACGGTTGTGTCAGAAGATTCAAAAAATGACACAAGCGATACTTCAAGCAAACCATCAACATCCGATAAGGATACAGAAAGTAAACCAACCGAGAGTAAACCAAATGAAAAAAAAGAACCTATAGAGAGCGAGCCAAAAGAGGATCCGGATGAAGATAATGATAATATTCAAAAAAAGAATATAACATTTAAGAATGCTGAAGAAGTTGAAAATATGACCGATGAGCAATTAGTAGATTATTATAAGAATTATAATATTATTATTCCTGATTATTATTCTCATGATAGGTTGAATATTCCGTATATAGAAGGTGAGATTTTTGGAGCAGTAAGTTCCATTTCTGCAACTTCTGCGGAGGATGCAAAGCGAAAAATAACAGAATTTGGTTTTCTTGAAACGGCGAATTCGTATGATATAACATTTCTTGGTGAAGATAAATATTTTTATGAATTTAGAATTACATTTAGTTATGGGGAAGTCACTTATATATATCGCTATTTGGCTTATAAGGAAGAAGCCATACATTATTCCCATAGTATCAGTACAGGCTCATATCAAAAAATAAATATGTTGGATAAAGATTCGGTTTTAAATATTATGGATTTTATAGTGGGTAAGCGCAATATTATGGTTTTCAGGCAATTAGAAGAAACAGAAACAGAATACATATATAATTATTATACTTTCGCATATGTACGCGGTGATTGGGGATTGCGTGATACTGTTAGTTTAGTTAAATCCTTTATTAAAGTTGATAAAAAAACAGGAGAAACCAGATCTGCAACTGTTCAAGAGCGAGAAAAAATTAAAACCGTAGCCATCGGAGAAGTTAATCAATTGATAATTGATTAAGTTGACATGTGAACACGGGTGAAGCTCTTCTGTATTGCACCCTAAAGCAATGATTAGTAGATATAAAAAATCGGTAAAAGTGGAGGTTTTCACTTTTACCGATTTTTAACATTTAAAACATTATAAATTACGATAATTTATTTAAGCCTTCTTCGATTTTTGCTAAAATCACATCGAGCACAGCCTCATCTGTAATAACCGGAGGCTTTAAGAGAACTGCGGGAGGACAGTCGGGCTTATAAAGCTGAGCGCTTATATCCACACACATTTCGTTCATAATCTTTGTAAACTCTGCCGCTTTTTCAACACTGTTAAAATGAATTGCAGAAAGATGACCAAGTCCCTCAGGTGGGGGTAATATGTTGGAATATTTTTCAGCAAGAGAGCTAATACCATTCTCAATCTTGTTACCCATATCTTCGATTTCAGCTTTGTTAGCATCTGAAAATTCCATTGTAATAAGATAAGAAAGACTTGCAAGTTCTTCTTGTCCATTAGTAACCAAAGCACCAAACTGATTTAAATTATCGGCAGTAGCGGTGGTAATAACTTTGCTTGCAGCATATTCACCGCCGGGGAAACCCTTACCGATTATCGCAAAATCGGGGTGAAGGTCATACTTTCTGAATAGGAACATTCCGTCATACCACATACACGACTGAATTTCATCAACCATTGTAAATGTATCGGTTTCGCGGCAAAGCTGGTGTGCTGTTTGTAAAAACTCTTTTGTAAGGCGGATTCCTGCATAGTTCATCAAAATGATTTCGTGCAAGAAGCCTGCAGTTTTATATTTACCGCTATTATATTTTTCAATCTTAGCCTTGAAGTCTGCAATATCGTTTTTCTTAAC